>CAWUJF010000255.1:0-5343 GCA_963922405.1 uncultured Hyphomicrobiales bacterium
TACCATTGTTGAATTCTGCCACATAGACACCGTCGCTAGATGCCCAATTGCCATTTAGAACAGGTGGCCCCAAAACATCCTTGCTTGAATTGCAGGCTGCCAGCGCGAAAACAGCTATCACCGACAAATTGCGAAAGTTCAGTGCACATTTAACTAGTGGATACATCGCCAAACTCCTAGTACTAAGTGCGCGCAATTTAAGAATATTGGCTCAAACGGTCAAGCTTGCGCATCAATCGATTGTCCACAACTTGCTGTGAGAATTGCAGTGAATACCCGGACTAAGATTTATCCAGCTCTTCGAGTTCATCAATCATACCCGAGATCATGGAGAGACCTTTTTGCCAGAACTCTGGTTCAGAAGCATCTAACCCAAACGGTGATAGCAGCTCACTGTGATGTCGTGTACCTCCAGCCTTGAGGAGCTCGAAATACTTTTCCTGGAAACCAGTTTCTGCATTTTCGTAAACGGCATAAAGCGAGTTCACAAGACAATCACCAAAAGCATAGGCATAGACATAGAACGGCGAATGTATGAAATGCGGGATATATGCCCAATATGGACGGTAGTCATCATCAAACCTGAACGCAGGACCAAGGCTTTCTCCCTGTACTGACAACCATAACTCACCAATATCATCACTGGTTAGCTCACCATCTTTCCGGGCCGTATGGACCTTTCGTTCAAACATGTAAAATGCAATCTGGCGCACCACGGTGTTAAGCATGTCCTCAACCTTTTGAGCGAGCATGTTTTTACGCTCTTCCTTTGTCTCACACTTAGAAAGCAGTGACCGGAAGGTCAGCATCTCTCCAAAGACACTTGCCGTCTCAGCCAAAGTCAGTGGAGTCTGCGCCATTAAAGCCCCCTGCTCTGAGGCCAATACCTGATGGACACCATGTCCCAATTCATGGGCAAGTGTCATCACATCGCGTGGTTTACCCAGGTAATTCAGCATCACATAAGGATGTACGGATGGTACGGTCGGATGCGCAAATGCTCCGGAGGATTTACCCGGACGCACCGGAGCATCAATCCAGTTTTTGTCAAAGAAGTTTTCTGCAATCTCAGCCATTTTAGGCGCAAAACCAGAATAGGCATCCAGTACAGTAGTACGCGCTTCATCCCAGCCGATAGTTCTTTCACTGGATTTTGGCAATGGTGCATTTCGATCCCAATACTCCAACACGTCCATGTTTAGCCAATTGGCCTTCATGGCATAATATCTGTGAGAAAGTTTCGGAAACGCCTCTTTGACAGCAGTCTCCAGAGCATCGACCACATTGCGTTCAATTCGGTTTGCAAGATGACGACCGTCTGCAATATCCTCAAACCCACGCCAGCGATCTGAAATTTCTTTGTCTTTCGCAAGTGTATTGGTGATATGCGTAAATGTTCGAATATTGCCGTTAAGAACATCCGATATCTCTTTAGCAGCCTCTTTTCGTTTTTCTCGATCAGAATCCTGCAACAGGTTAAGTGCATTAGAAACAGGCATCGTTTCACCGGCTATGTTGAATTCCAGTGATGCCATAGTTTCATCGAACAACCTGTTCCAGGCAGCCCTTCCAGTAACCGATTTCTCATGAAACAATTGTTCAATATTGTCTTCAAGTTGATAAGGTTTGTCTTTTCGAAGGTCAATCAACCAAGGCTTGTAATATGCCAACGAAGCATCTTCACTTATAGCTTTGTCAATCAATCCATCAGGAATTCGGTTAAGTTCCAGCGTGAAGAACAACAGATGCGATCCCGCAACGGTAATCTTTTCCTGGGCATCGCCGTAAAACTTGGCAAACTCAGCGTTTGTATTATCCCCCGCGTATAACAAACCGGCATACGACATTATTCTACCCATACGCTCTTCAATTTCTTCATACTCGGATATAGCCAGTGCCAGATCTCGCGGATTATTTTTTAAAACCTCCTCCAGCCGCGTGGCGTATTTTTCTTCAAATTGTTCAGCATCGGATTTGCAGGAGGTGATATCGGCAACAAATTCCTTACTGTTCATATCCGGATAGAGATCTTTCAAATTCCACTCCGGAAGATTTGCCAATTCCACTTGAGTTGCGTTGTTCTCTGAGGGTGAAGAAACTGGTTTCATGTGATTATCCCAAGTCGTCCATCAATTTATTGCAGATTATTTGGGGATTCCTTCCTCCTCTGTCAACGTGGTTCAGAAGTCGGAATTAATGAGCAACTTTAGTAAATTCGGTTATATATTTTTAACCTATCACCTTAAGCGCACGTTTAGCTATCCCTGATATTTTCGCTTCGAAATGGGACACCAAGGGCCAAATTCGGACATCCACGATCTGATCGGCTTCTACAGGGAAAAGGCAAAGCGTATGGCTAACTTAATATTGATCGTTGATGACGAACCAGTCCAAAGACGTCTTATGGAAGCCACACTTGAAAAGTTGGGTTACAAAACCGCCACAGCTGAAAGTGGTGAAGCCGCGCTAGCAGCGCTTGATGGCAAGACTGGAAAACGCATCAGCGCAGTGATCCTCGATCTGGTGATGCCTGAAATGGATGGCATGGCTGTTCTGGAAACCATGAAGAGCAGAAAATATACGCAGCCTGTCATCGTACAAACAGCCCAAGGTGGTGTTGAAACAGCAGTTAATGCAATGCGTGCAGGTGCGGTGGATTTTGTTATCAAGCCTGCTGCTCCTCAAAGACTAAAGGTCTCGCTTCAAAACGCGCTTAAAATGGGTGCTCTGGAAGGAGAGATCAAACGCATCAGCAAGTCAGCTGCGGGTCAGTTGACTATGGAGGAGATTATCTCCGCAAGTCCGAACATGGATAGAGTGAAAGCAATGGCACAAAAGGCTGCGCAATCCTCTATCCCCGTATTGATCGAAGGTGAGTCTGGTGTCGGTAAAGAATTAATCGCCAGAGCCGTTCAGGGCATGAGCTCCAGAGCCTCCAAGAATTTTGTCACCGTAAACTGTGGCGCTCTGCCAGAAAACCTGGGCGAGAGTATTCTCTTTGGCCATGAGAAAGGCGCGTTTACTGGCGCCAACGAAAAACATCACGGCAAGTTTCAGGAAGCTAATGGTGGCACATTATTCCTAGACGAGGTGGGAGAACTTACACTTGATATGCAGGTAAAACTGCTTCGCGCTATTCAGGAAGGTGAAATCGATCCAGTCGGTGCCTCCAAGCCGGTAAAAGTAGACTTCCGCCTGATCTCTGCCACAAACAGAAACCTTCTTGAAGAGGTTAAGGACGGCAACTTCAGAGAAGACTTGTACTACCGACTGAACGTACTGCCTTTGACAGTACCACCTTTACGTGATCGCCGCGAAGATATCCCGGAACTTCTAAGACATTTCATCGCCAGAATTTCAACGGAAGAAGGCCGCTCAAACATCTCCGGAATTGATGGCTCTGCCATGGATATGCTTTGCGAATACGACTGGCCCGGTAACATCAGACAACTGGAAAATGCTGTATTCCGCGCTGTTGTACTATGCGAAGGCGACCAGCTGACAATTGATGAATTTCCACAAATCGCAATCGAACGAAATGTAGAAGTCTCTAAACCAACTACACAGGTTCAGGAGACTATCATGAATGTTGTGGACCCGGCTCCGACTTTGGACACTCCGGTAAACATCGTTCCACCCGCTCATGACGGAATGACCCTTGTCAACGAAAACGATGATATCATTATGCTTGAAGAAGCAGAGAAGAAAATCATCCAATTCGCGATTGAAAAATATGATGGGCGGATGTCTACCATCGCGCGAAAGCTGGGTATTGGTCGCTCAACGCTTTATCGCAAATTGCGTGAATATGGTCTGGAAGAAGCTTCCCAGTAAGCCACAACTATTTATCTTCCTGGTTTACGTTACGTAACTAATTGATAATAAAAACAGTTATCAATTAACTTTAACGCGAGATTCTTGCCTTTTTGCCATGTAATGAACGTATTTCGTACATACTAACGGCTCGGGCAATGCTATTCGAGTTGCGAAATTTGTGAATTTTATCTGCTGTTAACCATACAAAAATCCTGTTATGCGTATGCTGTCTCAGGTAGTATTCAGCTGAGAGTTTGAAGATTTGGGTAAATTTTTGAAACTGATGTTTGGGATGAGCGGCAAATTCCAACGCGAAAACAAAAGCTTAATCAATCGGAGTGCATTTCGCGCTCTGCTCGCTCTTGTGTTGCTGATTCCTTTTTTCACCACATCCGCTTACGCTGAAACCCGCAAATTAAAGCTTTATTTCCTGCACACAGGTGAACGTGCGGAGATTGCGTACAAGAAAAATGGACGATATCTGCCCGGCGGATTGAAAAAAATTAACAGGTTTTTGCGGGATTGGAGACGTAACGAACCCACAAAAATGGACCCTGCTCTGCTGGATTTGATCTGGAATGTGTATCGCGAGACCGGTTCTCGGAAATATATTCACGTGATCTCTGGCTACAGATCACCAAGAACCAACAATCTACTCCGCAAACGCGGCCGCGGTGTCGCTAAGAAAAGCCAGCACACAATGGGCAAGGCACTGGATTTCTTTATCCCAGGCGTCAACCTGCGTAAGCTTCGTAACATCGGCCTAAGGCAAGGCCTTGGTGGAGTCGGGTTTTACCCTAAATCCGGATCGCCATTTGTTCATATGGATACCGGCCGCGTACGCCATTGGCCACGAATGAGCCGTAAAGAACTTGCGAGAGTGTTCCCAAAAGGCAAAACACTACACGTGCCTACAGACGGAAAACCTCTGGCCAGATATAACCAGGCTAAGCTTGAATATGAACGCAAGCGTAAAGGCTTGGCGGTTCGCGTAGCGAAGGCTGAAGAAATCAAGAAAAAGCCAAGCGCATTTGCAAAACTGTTTGGCGGTAGAGACGACGATGAAGAAGGCGCAATCGGAGCAGCAACAGCTCCAAAGGCCGTAAAAACTGTTTCTACTAAGGCTCAAAGACCAAACTCACGTAATGAGGATGACAGCTTAGCTCCGATCAACGTGCCTAAACCTAAGGCAACTCCGGAAGTAAAAGCACCTGTCCCGGCAGTTGAAGTGGCTCCAGAACCAGCCCCAGAGCCTGTGCCTGAAACACCCGAAACAGTCCTCGCAGCGCTTGATCCCAAACTCCTGCCAGTGCCTGTGGTCGCACCTCGGATAATCAACAAACCAGAAGAAGTTGTAGAACCAGAAACAGATCCGACAGCAGATGGTGAACTGCCTATTGAGGAATTGCCAGGCCCGGGTGAAAACACCCTTCTGGCCGCGGTCCCCTCACCTCGACCTGAATTCGGTGGGGATTCGATCGTCACTGCATCTCTTGAACCTGCAGCTCTCACCGGGGCTGAGCTTCC
>CAWUJF010000256.1:0-5342 GCA_963922405.1 uncultured Hyphomicrobiales bacterium
TTTTGATCAAATCGGGAGAATCCTTGTTTGGAATGATGATTCCGATTTTTGGCCAGTTATTTTCCTTCGGAGTGAATGAAACTTTGTGCAATTCAGGCTTGAGGGCTGGGCCAACCTCAGTCTTGTATCCCTTTTTGACATAGTGTTTCGCGAGTGTCTTACGTGCTGCATCCAACTCTTTTTTCTGGAAACGTTGTAAGAAGCTCTGTGGAATCTGACGGGACCAATATGCTGGGAACGGAATGTGCAATACAGATCCCGGTGCGATATGTTTTAAATATCGCAACAACATATCGTATTCTTGAGAGCCATCGAATTCAGTTCCAAATTCACCGACCTCCTGAAGTTTTTGGCGTCGGAAAAAGGAAAAATGATTAATGTAATTCATGCCCGATAATAGAATCGGATCAAATTCCGGCTTCAAAAACAGACTGATAGCGTTCAATTTATCATCAATAACTAGCTCATCTGTATAGGCGAACTGTGTTTCTGGATTATCCTGCAACGCCTTGTAAATAACCTTGAATGCGTTGGGAGCAATCAAATCATTATGATCGAGAAATCCTATCCACTTTCCTCTGCACTGCTTTACTCCTCTGTTTAAAGCTTCGGAAATTCCACTATTTTCGTTACCGGATACCAAGATTACTTTTCCATTCTCCTCGAGTGCTTCAAGCCAATCAAGCGTATCTTGATCTGATGAACTACTGTCGCTCAAGATGAGTTCCACATAGTCACTCTCCTGGCTTTCAAAGCTTTCAAGAAGATCTGTAAGGTACCTAACAGGAGTATTGTAAACCGGCACAACAATGCTAAGCCATAGCTCGTCCGAAGCACCGGGTGACTCTTTAACTTCAGCGACCTCGATAGCGGTATTAGTATAGAATGTTTCAATCTGCTTCTGTAAGTTCGGAGTCATGACACGCATTAGCCATCGCTTTGATACGCGCGCGACATACAGCAGTTTGCCATATTTCCAAATTTGATTGATCAATTCCAAGATTGGTCTCAATGAATATTCCTGATTATAGGTTGATCGATAAGTTCAAAGAAAGGGTTCATACTTTCCGCAATTCTTCAAAGCTACCCGCCCATAAACGTGAAAACTTCATACACTCGACTTAATGTCAATACCAAAATAAGAACTTAATAGTGGCTAAGACAGCATGCTTTCTTATAAATGCACAATACTTTCACCATATTTGATAAGGTATAAGCTTCGATGCGTGAATTTATATTTTAGAACAATTGTTTGACCAACGGTAGAACTAAACTCTTTCTGGAGCCGATACGAATGACGAACAACTTTCCACCGTATTGGTCGGTTTTTCAGACCTTGCTACAACTCCTCTGGAGACAGAAGCTAATTACTGAAAAACTATGGAAATTATGAATTTGAAAGGGTCAAGCTACTGGACAGAATTTATCTTGTCTAACTTAACACGTTTCTCGCTACAACATTACCTCACAGTGGTACACATCCTAACGGATTGCTATGATCTGGCTTGTTATCTTGATATCTCTAATCGTGTGAGTATTGTATACTAACTTAACACTGTCTTTGAGAAATGCCTTTAACAAATACATAGATCTAATTTACTTCAGCCGACAATATGACAATGTAGATACTTTGGCTGCAATAAGTTTACAGGCTACCTTTCTGCCGTTAGAGCGGTAAAAATCCCCTGAAAGTAATGCTTTAGCATGCAACTGGTTTATAAACTTGATCGCTATATCTTTTCTTGCCGGTTTGCAATTGCGCCAGAAATCGTCCAAATCTTTTGATTCTTCCACACAATAGGCTATGGCCTTATTACGATAGATTGCATCGCCCAGCACTGCCAATGGCGTGCCATTTCTGATCGCCAAGAAACCACAACTGCTATTGATTGTAAGTACGCCTGCGCTTTCACGTGTCAAAATTCCTATCGGCCCATCATCAATCACGAATACCCTGTCTTCGCAGCCATAGCTGGCCGCGATTGATCGGACAGACTTGCTATAATCGTAGTGGCCACGTTCAAGTGGATGGACTTTGAAAACAAGTATTTTGTTGGATTCCGCATGTTTCGAGAATGAGTCGATTGTCTGTTTGATTAGACTCAAATTGCTCCAACCGCGTCCACCATTCAGCAGCTGCATGTCATCCGTTACCTGCAAAGGCACGAAGTAATACTGTCCCGAATAATTTTCGGTTATATAGTTTACCGCGTCCACATTACGGCTTGATCTTGAAAACTTCCTCAAGAAGTTCCTGATCCAGAAGAGTGCCTCTTTGATCACCGGACGGTTCTTGTGGCGCATTTCATTCATGTTGAAAGTTCGCCCAGCTGCTCTCAATGTGAAATAAATGAAAGCGTACCAAGCCATGTTCGCCACGCCACCACCACCAATCGGTTTGGGCTCAGATAGATCCGGAGCGTTCGAGTTAAAGCTTTTAAAAAAGTGGTTCATTGGCGAGAAACGGTTATTCCCGCCCAGCTCAGCAGTCACATATCCTGGACGGATATATCCCTCTTCAAGGGAAAGAACTTTAATATCTCGCTCATCAGCAACCTTGCGGGCAACGATGTGCTGCTGGCGTTCGCAACCGAATATGACGATGATATCAAAATCATAATTGTCGATGTAGTCGTTGAGCCAGCTCTCCCACAATTCCGGTTTCGAATTGTAAAATTCCACATTCTGAGAACCAGAGTAGAAGCGGTCAGCAATATTGAAGATGATCCTTTTTGTGAATGATCCCTGAGAATCGAGCTCCCGCTGCAATTCTTTAAAAAACGGACCCACAGGACCTTGCAAAAGAAGAACTGAAGGTTTTTTCACCACCAGTCTTAGCGGAACTTCCGTTACCTGTTCTTCCGCAAAACTTGAAACTTTATTTCTGATCATGTTTCAGACTGTTTTTATATGCGGAGATTAATCCGCTCCATCTTTTCCCCAAACTATCAGTAACATGCATTCCAACCAAAATAAATTGGTTGAAAGAAAAACTATTCACATTTACTACGCAATGTTACAATTACAGTGTATTCAACCTTCTTTTTACCCACATTAATTGGTTGCAGCAGCTACTCCAATTGCAGTGCTAGTTACCCCTGAAATTATCGAAATAAATTTACGCAACTCTGCACCACCAGCATTTGCCACATAAACGATATCCCCATTGCGTAGTATGAACGACTGAGCAACGAAATAGCTTTGGGGGTTTTTCATATTCAATTTGTAAATCACCGGTACTTTCGGCGTTCCAGCACCCTGATCTGATATGGCAAGTGTATCCAGGACTTTGCGGTCTTCGTAACGGAAAACAAATAGTCCAGCAGGGTCTGCGCGGTTATCGTCCAACCCCCCTATTCTGCCAAGCATCTTGATCAGAGACACCTTGCCCTGCTTCAATGGATACTCACCCACGCGCGGTACAGCACCAAAAGCAGTTATGGTCATGGGATCATGGGCCAGCAGAATCTGGTCATTTGCGCGTACAAAAATATTCTCGGACGGATTGTTAAGCACAAAGCTGAGCTGCTGTTTGTGCTTGCGGTTCTTACGAACAAGTGTAATCGATGTTTCGTGTACCGGATTAGTTGTGCCGCTTGCTTTGGCTACCACATCGGAAAGACGGTCACCGCTCAGGTTGATTGGATACTGGCCAGGATTTCTGGCATCTCCGTTTACAGATACTAAACTACTTGAATTTTCTGTAATAGCCACGACAACTTGCGGCTCTACCGCTTTAGCCTGGAGTGCGCTTTGGACTGCCCAACGCAACTGTGCAACAGTTCTGCCTTTTGCTGTAATGCGTCCCACAAAGGGAACTGCAATTTTTCCTTCATTGTCAACCTGGAAGGGACCAAGCTCGGTCCTACTGCCTGTGGTAGGGTTTGCGAATAGACCTTGATCACTGGCTTCCCATACCACAACGGATATCAGATCACCGGTACCGATTACGCTACGCGGTTTCCAGGCTTTGTTGCCAAACACGCTGGAAAAGGTTTTTGGCTTGTTTTCCAAAACGGCAACAATGGAAGTTTCATCCAGTTCCACCAGGGTAAACGGAAAATCGGTTTGCGCGCTTTGGTTACTTTGTGTGGAAATTTCTGTGGTAAGGGGACCACTGGACGGTAAATAGGTGCATGCTGAAAGACCAACGGCTGCAGATACTACGCAGGTTGTAACCAACTTTTTAAAAGATGGCCTTTTGTGCAGCAATTGCTTCATTAAGGAGTTCACCAAATCGTTCCCCAAGGCTAACAAAAAATACGCGATGCCAGCCTCCCACGTTATACTTACTCCTGGTTCTTATAGCAACATTTCGCAATTGCAAAGGAGATTTAAGGTTAAAATTTTATGAAAAACCTTTACCAATTGTAAATCGGTGTAATTTTGCAACAGTCTGGAAAATCTCGATGATTTACTACTCTGCTCAACGCTATTCACGTAAAAAATTATGCATCGATGAAACAAATCGTGTTCGCTAGAACCTCACCACTGCAACTGGCTTAAAAACTGATTCTGATTCGCTTGAAACCCTTAATCGGGGCGCTTGCTCATATAATACCGATCACGAAGGTATTCGATCTTTTCGCATATGGTTCGATTACCGGTATGTCTCAAATTCGCTATCAGTTCTTCCAGATGAATGGCTGTAAATCGCTGTTCGTCGATTCGTGAGTCGAGCAGATTTATCGCCTCATCCAGAGGTGTGTGTTTCTCTACCTTTTCGCGAGCCTGGTCTAGGAATGTTTTGAACTGGAAACGCCATTGGATATTTTCATCAAGAAATTGTTTCGTGTCGAGCGGGTTCTGGTTGAAATCCTTTGGGTGTATGAACTCATCTCTGAACCATGGATAGGTTTTTGGGTTGAAGCTTTCAATCAGCCAGTCAGCTACCGCCCGAACACGCCTTATCTTCATCATTTCCTTGCTGTAGACGAGCCAGATCGGTCGGCTGAAATTGAAATCAATGTCCATTGGGATAAATGGCGCATGAATTGAACTGGAATAAGTGGGAAGCAGGCCAACGGTGACCCCTGAAGCCACAGCAAAAGCCTGTGCCGTTGATGTGTTTGCGACTACTTTTACAAATTTGAAGAATGGATCATTGGTTACTTTTTCTGCCAGCAGGTTTGCCGGCACCTGTTCAGCCACAATATGGACCATTGAGTGATTGGCCAGATCTTCACGACTCTTCACTGGTCCATAACGGTCGATGTAGCCCTGTGTTGCGTACATCATGAAGTGCAAGGTCCCAAGTTTCTTGGCGATCAAATCTTCATCCCTCGGCTTTTCCAGTTGCACAGTGAGATTACAATCTGTGCGCGAAATATCCTGGATGCGCA
>CAWUJF010000257.1:0-5341 GCA_963922405.1 uncultured Hyphomicrobiales bacterium
GGAGCGAAAACACTGCCCGCTTGATTGACGCCGGTTTCAGGATTGCCCTGACCCGACCTTCAAATGCTGAGGATGAATGGGCATCGGTTATTTCCACAGCTGGTGTTCGAAACATTTTCCTTGAGCATTATGATACGTTTGAAGCATCAAACGTGATCGATTTCCTGCTTCGCGATCGCAAAAACCCCTCTAGCGTCATGTCTGTGATGGAAGCTGCCAGGAGCAATGCGCGCCTGGTGCGTACCGCTTTGACAAGAGAGGTGTGGGAAGCAACAAATGAATGCTGGATGACACTACAGGACATTTTGAAAAGACCTGTGCGTGATCGGGAATTACCGGAAGTGCTCGCTGCCATTCGAAGACAGGGAGCACTGGTTCGTGCAGCCCTTCACGGGACCATGCTGAGAAACGACATCTTCAATTTTGGCAGGATCGGAACGTTTCTTGAAAGAGCAGACAATACAGCGCGCATTCTCGATGTGAAATATTATGTACTTCTTCCCTCAGTCTCACTGGTAGGTTCAAGACTGGACAATGTTCAATGGGATATGATCCTACGTTCGGTTTCAGCGCAAAGGTCTTATCGTTGGCTCAATGGCGGTGATATCAACCCCAAAGGAATTGCGGATTTTCTAATCCTTGACGGCCGCATGCCGAGATCGCTTTCCTTCTGTTACTCAAAGATCACGGACAATCTTGGCTACCTCGCAGGTGACTATGGCGATCGCCACGAATGCCACGAGAAAGCGGAAATGCTTTGTTCCCATCTCCAATCCAAGAGCATTGAAGAAGTCTTCGAAATTGGTTTGCACGAATTTATTGAATCATTCGTATCTGACAACAACTCGCTTGGTATTCAGATCGAGAATGATTACCGTTTTTATGGGTGAAATATGAGACTGAGCATTTCACATCAAACGATCTACAGATATGATCAGCCGGTCCAATACGCGTTGCAGCAAGTTCGCCTGACGCCTAAAACACGCCAGGGCCAAACGATCCTTGACTGGAAAATTGAGGTGGAAGGTGGCAAGGAAGAGCTGCGGTTTGATGATCACCATAACAATCGGGTCTTGCTTGTGAGTTCCAATCCTGAAAGCACGCAATTGGTGATTTCTGCATCAGGCACAGTGGAAACCAACGATACATCAGGAATTACTGGCCGCCATGGTGGATACGCCCCCCTATGGTTCTTCCTGCGGCAGACCGAACTCACCAAACCCGGGCCGCTGATACGCAAACTCGTAAAGTCCCTGGACACACCAGAAGCTGAAGGCGTTGCCAAGCTACATGCTCTGTCTTCTCTGATTGCCGAGCAGGTTACCTATCAGTCAGGGCAGACTGCGACGGACACGACCGCTGAAGAAGCATTATCCACCGGAGCGGGCGTCTGCCAGGATCACGCACATGTCTTTTTGAGTGCGGCACGATTACTCAATTTCCCGGCTCGATATGTGAGCGGCTATCTAATGTTGAACGATAGGGTTGAGCAGGATGCCAGCCACGCCTGGGTAGAAGTGCATGTGGAAGGCCTAGGATGGGTTGGGTTTGACATTTCCAACGGTATTTCACCCGATGAACGTTATGTACCGGTGGCCACTGGCCTTGATTATAACGAAACAGCGCCGGTTTCCGGCATGAGATTTGGAGATAGTTCTGAATCAATGATTGTCAGCCTGCAGGTCCAGCAGTAGTCTCATGGCAAATTAATGGGGATTCGCTAAAAATGACATATTGTGTGGGTGTACGCCTGAACAAAGGTCTTGTCTTTATGTCAGACACAAGGACCAATGCCGGCGTAGACAACATCTCAACATTCAAGAAGATGTTCACCTGGTCAAAGCCCGGAGAGCGTTTCATCACATTGATGACGTCTGGAAACCTCGCGACCACACAATCCGTAGTCAGCCTCTTGGAAGAACGCACCAAGGCACCAGAGGAACGCAGTCCATCGCTGATGGAAGTCCCCACAATGTTTCAGGCCGCTCGATTGGTCGGCAACACATTGCGCGAAACAGTCCAGTCCAACGCCACTGGAGGGCAGGAGGCAGACTCCACTTTCAATGCCACCATTATTCTTGGTGGACAGATAAAAGGCGGGGAGCAGCAACTGTTCCTGATCTATCCTGAAGGCAACTTCCTTGAAGCGTCAGATGACACGCCATTTTTCCAGATTGGCGAAACAAAGTATGGCAAACCGATCCTGGTAAGGGCGTACGAGCAGAACATGTCATTTGAAGATACAGTCAAACTGCTGATGGTTTCGTTCGATTCCACGATCAAGGCAAACCTCTCTGTTGGCCTGCCTCTTGATCTTCAGATCTATGAAAAAGACAATTTCGAGGGCGGTGAAGCCCGTCGGATCAATCAGGATGATGAGTATTTCAACTCAATCTCCTCCGGATGGGGTGAAGCGCTGAAAAAAGCCTTCGATTCACTGCCGGATTTCAAATTCTGATTTGAATCTTTCCGCTAAATTAAACCTACTTTAGAAAATCCCTGGCTTTGAACGCTAAAAAAGTCGGTGAGACCAGGCTTCCACGCCCATGCATTGTTCAGGCCAGTAATCTAAAAAGTTATGCACAATAGGTAAGATCTTACCTATTTCATAAAAACACATGCAGATTATTTTAAAGTTGGCATCGGCAATGGGGCATAGATCGTTGTCAAAAAAAAGTAGCTGGCCAATCCCCTCAACTGCTGGCCGCAAAATCGGCCAGCTACTTCAATTTCCCAAACCAGATTTAAACCCGTCCTGTATGATTTATTTAAAGACTGCTGTAGCTGTCAAAAATCAGACTTTGAGATAAGTCAGATAAACCGTGCGAGATCATCAAATACGATTATACATTTAACATCTCCCGCATATCGCAATTTCTGCGATTGAAGCGGGGATTCCCGAATTGGAATCCTCATGTTCATGAACTCGGGAGGAATTTTATGAAATTTGGTTTATTAGCAACCGTTTCAGTAGCCGCTCTATTGGCTTCCGGAACCGTACAAGCTGCCGATAAGGTGAAAGTAGGCGTTCTCGCAACACTTGAAGGCACATACACAGTGCTTGGTGAAGATGGTGTGCGCGGGCTGAAAACCGCTCTGAAACAATTTGGAGGAAAAGGTGGTGGACGCGAAGTTGAGCTGGTGATCGGCCCAACTGATGCTTCACCGGATAGTGCTGTTCGTGCAGCAAGAAAACTCGTGGAACAGGATAAAGTGGATTTCGTTATTGGTCCGCTATCAGGTTCTGAAGGTATCGCAATTCGTGACTACTCCAAGACACAACCTCAAACCACATTCCTGAACGGTATTTCCGGTGCTCAGGAAACCACTTATGTAACTCCATCTGATAACTTTTTCCGCTTTAATACAGACGGTGCACAGTGGTCTGTCGGACTGGGTAACTATGCCTATAATGAAAAGGGCTATCGCTCGGTCGCAACGATCGGTGAGGACTATTCATTCATCTATACGCAAGTATTTGGTTTTGTGACAGAATTCTGTGCAGCAGGTGGTGAGGTTACAGAACGTCTTTGGGTGCCTCTGGGCACAAAGGACTTCGGCTCCATTATCGCGTCTTTGCCGGATGATGTGGACGCCATTTATCTTGGTTTGGGTGGCGGTGACGCCGTCAACTTCCTCAACCAGTATCAACAGGCCGGCGGTGACGCCAATCTGATCGGTGGTTCTATCATGGTTGACGGTACGGTCTTGAACTCCAAAGGCGATGCCAAGAAGGCTCTGATCGGAACTCCTTCCGCCGGACCACAGTCCGACACTTGGGAAAACGAGAAATGGCAGGCCTATGTGAAAGCCTATCAGGATGCATTCCCGCCGGATCAGCGCTTCCCATCCCCATCGCTTCTTGCAACCGGTTATTATAATGCAACGACAGCTGCATTGACCTGCATGAACGAAATCGGTGGTGACTTGTCAGACGGGCACAAAGGCTTCCGCCAGTGCCTCGCTAACCTGAAGCTCGAAGCTCCAAATGGCGATATCGTGCTGGACAAGAACCGTCAGGCAATTGGCAGCAACTTCGTATCAGAAGTGGTTGAACTTGCAGACGGAACACTCACCAACAAGACCGTAAAGGTGATCCCGAGCGTAAATCAGACGCTGGGTATTGATGAAGCCGCTTTTGCAAAAATCGGGCTCCCAAGCCGGGAAAACCCACAGTGTAAAACGTCTTACAAATAAGAGTATGAAGTCAGTCGGGGCCGGCTTGTTTGGCCCCGGTTGATTCAACGAAACTGGCTGGTCAGTAAAGTCATACAATGACGCTTATTACCTATACAACGCGTGTGCATTTTGCCGATGGTATCCTTGAGGAAGCGATGCGGTCCGAGCTTGAGGTCAATAACAAGAAAAGACCGCTCGTACTGGTTGAAAAAAACCTGGATGACTCCGATCAGGAAATGCTTCAGCGTCTCTATAGCTGTATTCCCAAGATGCGGGACATTCACCAGTTTGACTATGTGAATGACCTTCCGCTTGAGCAGTCAATTCATGAAATTGCAGAAAAATTTCAGAAAGAAAACTGCGATATCCTCCTAGCCCTCGGATCAAACAACATCATTGATGTGGGAAAAATCAGCCGGGTGGCAATCGCCCATGGTGGAACGCTCTCAAAATTCACAATTGCTGAAGGTGGGTCCAGGCGTATCGGGGAAAAGCTGTTACCCGATCTGTTCGCAGTTCCCAATATTCACGGCTTTTGTTCAGCCGTCAGTGCCCATGCAAAGCTTGTTTTGGACAATGGTGTCCATGCCCGTCTCATGTGCCGTAAACTGGTCCCTACCGTAACAATTTGCGACCCAACGCTCACACCCGGGGTGGATAATTTCACCACGGCAAGCGTTGGTGTAGATGCGATTGCCCGTTGTCTGGAAGCCTATCTGTCTCCCAATTACAATCCACCCGCTGATGGAATTGCTTACGATGGTCTAAGACGCGCAGTCGAATATCTACCCAAATTGCTGAAGACCGAAAGAGCTGAATATCGTCGGGAAATGATGGCTGCCAGCCTGAACAGTGCATTGGCCCTGCAGAAGGGACTTGGAACAACACAGGTAATTGGCGACGGTTTGCAGGAAGCCTGCAAACAGCATCTTGACCTGGGAAGCATCAGACGTGTCCTTTTGCCAAAAGTTTTGAAAAACACTAGAAATAAAAATCCTGAAAAGATTAAGGCGCTGTGTCAGTTGTTTGTCAGCAAAGAGCAAACGGACGTTGCGCAATCGGTTGAAAGCTATTTCTCTGATCTTCCTCTCTCCAGTAGTATCTCGGATCTGGGGATCGACAGTTGCAAGATGGGAAATGCTGCGGAGATCGCTTCTGTCGC
>CAWUJF010000258.1:0-5339 GCA_963922405.1 uncultured Hyphomicrobiales bacterium
AACCATAGAACCGGAATTCCGAAAGCATTTTTTACCCGAGCAATACGATTTCTTTGTAAGCCGCATTCCGAGCGGATTGGAGGTTACGAAAGAAACCCTTGCCCAAATGGCTGGAGATCTGACCCAGTCCGCAAAACTGTTTCCACGCGGCATGAAGTTCGATTGTGTGGGTTATGGCTGCACCTCCGGCACCTCGGTCATTGGTGTCGACAAAATCGCTACTCTCACCAGGCAGGGATGCGAAACTTCACAAGTTACCGAACCCGTTTCAGGATTGATCGCAGCTTGCAAAAGGCACGGCGTCAGAAAGCTCGCATTCCTCTCCCCCTACATCGAAAGTGTGAGCGACAGGCTTCGCGGCGTGTTGGCTGACAACGGAATTGAGACGCCCGTATTCGGCACATTCAATGAAGCAGAAGAAGCCAAGGTCGCGCAAATCGATGGTGAGAGCATCTACAATGCTGCCATATCCTTGGGGAAAACGGATGAAGTGGATGCCATTTTCCTTTCCTGCACCAACCTGAAAACCATTGATATTGCTGATAAAATCCGGAAAGAAACGGGAAAACCCGTCTTTTCCAGTAATTCCGTACTGGCTGATCACATGAAAGAACTGGCGGAAGTCTGAACTAATTGACAAGTTCAATTTTTATTGACAGGCCTTGCCATAGTCACTGATGAGCGCCAAATTGATTTCCAAGAGGAGTTAGTCGGCGTGACCTTCAACGTTAGAAAACTTTCCAGACAATTGCTTGCCTCAGTATTCCTGACAACGTCTCTCTTTACCCAGACCGTATCTGCGCAGGAAAATTCCGAGACCCCCAGATCACTGTGTCAGGCTATCGCTGAAAATGAGTGGCAACGCGGCTGGCCCGGGGAAGTGCCGGTCATCAAGGCAAATCTTCAACTGGCAAACACCCTGTCACCACATGACGTGTCCATCACCTATGTGGGGCATTCCACCTTTCGCATTGAAGATGCCAAGGGCCTGACTATCGCAACGGACTATGCCGGCTTTGCAGGCGCCGGTGTTGTGCCCGATGTGGTCACCATGAACCACGCTCATGTGACGCATTATACAATCGCACCGGATCCTGCCATTCCCCACGTACTCAAAGGCTGGGGCAGCGAAGGAAAGCCCGCCCGCCACTTCCTGCAGGTGGGAGACGCGGTAATCCGCAACGTCACAACCAATATCGATAATCACTGGGTCGGCTTTGAACGGGATGGCAATTCCATCTTTATTTTTGAAATGGCCGGACTGTGTATTGGCCACCTTGGCCATCTGCATCATCTGCCCACGGACAATCATTATGCCCAAATCGGCAGGCTGGATATTCTTATGGTGCCAGTTGACGGCGGATACACGATGAACGTGGAAGACATGTCCAAAGTGGTAAGCCGGCTTAATTCCAGCCTGATCCTGCCCATGCACTGGTTTGGCTCATTCTCTTTGAACAATTTCACGACGATGATTGCGGACAAGTTTCCGGTAGAATTCAAGACGGAAAGCCGGATTGTGGTCTCATTGAACACCCTGCCCCAGTCACCGCGCATTGTGGTGTTACAACCGGAATCGGTCAGTTTCGGCAATCCTGACGACTAGGATCACGCGGGCTCAGGCAACCGCCATATTTTCATTTTTCAACAAGACAAAAAGAAAGACATCGAGCCACGGCCCGATGCCTCCCTGTTATATGCACATATCCCGTCTCGTTTGTGTCGCTTCCCGAAAGATGCGCCGCCAATTAAAACGGCACTTGTGCCTATAGGTGATTTCGGTTCCCTATCTGCGCTTTCCACCGCCCGGGTCACCCCGGAGCTTCACTCGCAGCATCCTTGTACGCTTTGCCAAATCGAACTAGGTCCGCCTCAGCCGCTGCTACAGGTCTCCTCAATCGTCGCGCTCCAGATTGCTCGCGCAACCCTTCTCGCTACCGTTCAGCTCGTAAGGCTCGTTTAAAAAAACATGCCCTCTCGCTTCCCGTCTTGATCAGACCTGCTTTCCGCCTAGCGTTTCGGTTTCCCTCCCGCCTTGACCAAACCTCGCCTGTTCAATGAAAAAAGTTTGGACCGAAAATCTGGTTTTGTCGAATCAGTGCCTGTGGAGGAATGTGGACATCTAAAATTTCAAAATGATTTCAGATATTTCACCAGTGGAAATAAAAACGGGCCGCAAATTGCAGCCCGTTCTGAAAAATTTATTTTGTGTCTGATTACTCAGCAGCAAACTGGTTCATTGTGTTATCTTCACCAGCTGCGAGCAATGCAGCATCACCAGCAAAGTATTCTTTATGGTCATCACCCATGTCTGATCCAGCCATGTTCTGGTGCTTCACACATGCGATGCCCTGACGGATTTCCTTACGCTGAACACCAGCCACATAACCGAGCATGCCTTGGTCACCGAAGTATTCCTTGGCAAGGTTGTCAGTTGACAACGCAGCTGTGTGGTAAGTTGGCAGTGTGATGAGGTGATGGAAAATACCGCACAGACGTGAACCATCAGCCTGGAACGTACGGATACGCTCATCAGCTTCTGCAGCCAATTCGGTATCATCATAGTCAACGCTCATCAGCTTGGTACGATCATATGCAGATACGTCCTTGCCCTCTTCAGTCCACGCATCAAATACCTGCTGACGGAAGTTCAATGTCCAGTTAAATGATGGTGAGTTGTTGTAAACAAGTTTGGCTTTTGGATGCACCTTACGGATTTCATCAACCATGCCGCCGATCTGACCAACGTGTGGCTTCTCGGTTTCAATCCAAAGCAGATCAGCACCGTTGTCCAGTGAAGTGATACAGTCAAGAACACAACGTGCCTCGCCTGTGCCAGCGCGGAACTGGTAAAGGTTTGAAGGAAGACGCTTAGGACGCATCATCTTGCCACCCTGGTTGATGATCACATCACCGTTCTGCACGTTTTCAGCGGTAACTTCTTCACAATCAAGGAACGAGTTGTACTTGTCACCAATATCGCCTGGTGTTTTTGAGTAAGCGATCTGTTTTGTAAGACCGGCGCCCAATGAGTCAGTACGGGTTACAATCACACCGTCTTCAACGCCCAGTTCCATGAATGCGTAACGGCACGCACGGATTTTCGCGAGGAAGTCCTCATGAGGAACAGTCACTTTACCATCCTGGTGACCACACTGTTTCTCATCAGAAACCTGGTTTTCGATTTGCAGTGCACATGCACCAGCTTCAATCATTTTCTTGGCAAGCAGGTAAGTAGCTTCAGCGTTACCGAAACCAGCGTCGATGTCAGCAATAACAGGCACCACGTGAGTTTCGTGGTTGTCGATTGCAGCCATTACTTCTGCTTCCTTAGCGCTGTCACCAGCTTCACGGGCAGCATCCAGATCACGGAACAAACCACCCAGTTCGCGGGCATCAGCCTGGCGAAGGAATGTGTAAAGCTCTTCAATCAGTGCAGGCACAGAAGTTTTCTCGTGCATGGACTGGTCTGGCAGAGGACCAAACTCAGAGCGAAGTGCAGCAACCATCCAACCTGAAAGATACAGGTAACGGCCTTTGGTTGTTTCAAAATGCTTCTTGATGGAAATCAGCTTCTGTTGGCCGATAAAACCATGCCAGCAACCCAATGACTGGGTGTATTGGGATGGATCCGCATCATATGCAGCCATGTCACGGCGCATGATCTTTGCTGTGTAACGAGCAATATCAAGACCTGTTTTAAACTTGTTCTGCAGACGCATGCGAGCCACGTTTTCAGGGCTGATTGCATCCCATGCTGAACCCTGATCGGAGATGAAGCCGCTTACGGCGCTAATTTCATCATTGTAAGACATTTCGGTATCCTTCAAGTTTGCCAATCACCGGGCGCGTGCTCCGGCAGATAAAGAAATCTTTACTTGGCATCAGACGATTGGTTTGTAACGCTTTAACTGCTGATCTCCAGCTTCAAACCGCGTTGAGATGGTGAATACTCCCACCGCCCCCTATTAACAATGGCGGCGAGAAAATAACCGACACCTTTCGTGTAAATTTGTGACAAAATGTTATACTTAACGATGTCACGTTGTAAATTTTGTAAAAGAATTTGGGAGCCTTCATGGAACCGATCAACAAAACAGCTCTTGTAACCGGTGCAGCGATGGGCATTGGCCGCGCCCTGTGCCATCGTTTGGCAAAAGACGGCTGGCATATCTGCATGGTGGATGTGAACGCGGATGAACTTGCCATCACGCAAAACCTGTGTGAAACGGCAGGACCCGGGCAAATAATTGCCGAAACGCTGGATATTTCAAGCGAAGAAGCCATTACCGCATTGAAGGCAAAGCTTGATGCCAAGGATCATTTCAAGACGGTCCACATGCTGATTAACAACGCCGCTACGCGCATCGGTCGCGGGTTTGATGCAAGCCTTGATGAGTGGCGCGCCCTAACAGAAGTGAATTTATGGGGCGCGATTGCCCTGACCCACGCATTTTTACCGGACATGCTGGCTTCCAAAACAACTTGCCGGATCATCAATGTGGGCTCCAAACAGGGGATCACCAATCCACCCGGCCATCCGGTTTACAATTTCACCAAGGCTGCGCTCAAATCCTACACCGAAAGCCTGCAACATGAGTTGCGGACCAAACACGCGGACAGCAAGGTAACCGCTCATCTGCTTGTTCCCGGATGGACCACCACCCAGGGCAAAGAACACCAACAAGGCGCATGGTTGCCTGAACAGGTTGCCGATTTCATGTTCGATGCACTTGCTCAGGATACATTCTATATCATCTGCCCGGATGATGAGGTTTCCACTGAAATGGACAATAAGCGGATCATCTGGGGTGCTGAAGACATCACCAAGAACCGGCCACCCCTCTCCCGCTGGCATCCTGATTTTAAGGAAGAAGCATCAAAGGCCTGTTCATGACCGACGAAAAAGGAAGAGCCTTTACCGGGGCAGCATTCTCGGAATCTGTAAAATCAATACAGGAAACACTGGGCAGCCGGGACATGATGTCCCGAATGGAAAGTCTGGGCGATCAACGCAACGCGATAGATGAAAATCTGGCGATGTTCATTGCAGCACGCACATCCATCTATCTGGCCACGGCCAGTAAGGACGGACAGCCCTATGTGCAGCATCGCGGCGGGCCTGAGGGCTTCATAAGGATCCCGGATGATCGGACGCTCCTGATCGATGATTACCCCGGCAATCAGCAATACATCACCCTTGGCAATCTATCTGAAAATCCGAACGCACATCTGTTCATGATCGATTACGAGACCAAGACCAGGGTCAAGATCTGGACAAAGGCTGAAATCCTCAATCTGGAAAGTTCAGGCCGTGCAATCCGGTTTCACATCAAGGG
>CAWUJF010000259.1:0-5328 GCA_963922405.1 uncultured Hyphomicrobiales bacterium
TTGCGCTATTCCTGACCTTTGCTCTTTCCATATTTTTTAAGGATCGGTTGGGACTATATGGCAGGTTGTTTGACAGAACGATCGGAATGATCGGCTTCTTCATCGTCATGTTCTGGATTTATACCGGACTGTTTACTGCGCTGCTGGATATGATTTCCACGCATGATCCGTTAGCGCAGATAGCCCAGATGAAGAATAAATCACCAGGAACACCAGTTCCACAGAACCAGATCGATGTGGGTGTCTATACTCATTATCTGCTGGGTGGTGATAACCTTGGACGTGATGTGTTCAGCCGTATGGTCAAAGGATCGTGGGAAGTGATCAAGATCGCACCACTTGCCGCATTGTTTGCCTACATGGTCGGCATTACGCTTGGGCTTCCGGCCGGTTATTACGGTGGTAAGCTCGACACAATCCTGTCATTCCTGGCAAATCTCATTCTTGCATTCCCGGTTATCCTTCTGTTCTACCTTCTAGTTACACCCGAAATTGTTCAGACCGGCATACCGGCATATATGGCGGCGGTGTTATTCATATTCCCGATAGTGTTTATCGGGGTGTTGTTGAACTCAAAATTCGTCACCCGACCAGAGATAAGAACGCCCATACTCGTAATCGTTATGGTGGCTGCCTTCTGGCTTTATGCATCTCTGGTTTCAGAGATTGAACGCGGGACTTTTGTTGACCTGCTTCCCGCCTGGATGGATCTGTTCAACGTGCCTGGGGGTATTCTGGTGGTGTTTGTTGCGGTTGTGTTCGTTAACTCGCCAACGATCTTCAGGATCGTTCGCGGTTTGACCTTCGATGTTAAGACCCGCGATTATGTCTCAGCGGCTCAAACACGTGGCGAGTCACCCTGGTACATCATGCTTTGGGAAATCCTGCCAAATGTGCGTGGTCCCCTGATCGTCGATTTCTGTCTGCGTATCGGTTACACCACGATCCTTTTGGGCACACTCGGTTTCTTCGGGCTTGGACTTCCACCGGAAAGCCCGGACTGGGGATCCACAATTAACGACGGGCGGAAATTGCTCTCGGTATATCTGCATCCACCATTGGTCCCGGCCTTTGCGCTTCTTAGCCTTGTGCTCGGGCTGAATCTGCTGGCCGATGGTCTGCGTGAAGAATCATTGAAAGATTAAGGGAGGAACGGAAAGATGGCTAAAGAAGACGTACAACCGATCCTTGAGATTGAAGATTTAAATATCTCATTCTTCGTCCGGGCTGGTGAAATTCCAGCTGTGATGGATTTCTCGATGAAGGTGTATCCCGGTGAGACCATGGGCCTTGTGGGAGAGTCCGGTTGCGGCAAATCCACCGTGGCGCTGGGCATCATGCGCGACATGGGTAACCGCGGTAAAATCGTGGGCGGAACGATCAAGTTCAAAGGTCGCGACATGGGAGATATGTCGGCTGAAGAGCTGCGCGAATTGCGTGGATCCAAGATCGCCATGATTTATCAGGAGCCAATGGCTTCACTGAACCCGGCGATGAAAATCGGCAAGCAGCTGATGGAAGTGCCGATCCTTCATGAAGACGTGACCAAGGAAGAAGCCTATCAGCGCGCGCTGGAAATGGTTGCCGCGGTGAAATTGCCCGACCCTGCTCGTGTTATGGATTCTTATCCGCACCAGATTTCCGGTGGGCAGCAGCAGCGTATCGTCATCGCAATGGCACTGCTTTCCAACCCTGATCTGTTGCTACTTGATGAGCCAACAACCGCGCTTGATGTGACGGTTGAGGCAGGCATTGTGGAACTGGTGAAGGAACTGGGTGAGAAGACAGGAACCTCCATGGTCTTCATCTCTCACAACCTCGGCCTGATCCTCGAAACCTGTAACAAGATCACTGTGATGTATTCCGGTGAGGCTGTTGAAACCGGCACATGCCATGAAGTGTTTGACAGAATGCGTCACCCCTATACGCAAGGGTTGTTCAATTCCATTCCGTTGCCAGGCGCTGACAAGAATTCACGGCCACTTCTGTCCATTCCTGGGCAGTTGCCGCTACCGCATCAGCGTCCCTTCGGATGTAACTTCGGCCCTCGTTGCCCGCATTTCGATGAACAGAAGTGTAACTCCGCACCGGTCAAAATGAACCCGATCAAGGGAGAACCGGACCATAAATCTCGATGCAATAGAATTGGTGAGATTGACTGGTACGCAGAGCCCGAAAGGCCGGTTGTTGCCGATCCTGTGCCGCCAGGTGATGTGGTGCTGAAAGTGGACGACCTCAAGAAATATTACGACGTGGCTGCAAGTGCCCTGTTTGGTGGGTCCGACACAAGAACGGTGAAGGCGAATGAGTCTGTGAGCATCACAGCCCGTGAGGCTG
Source organism: uncultured Hyphomicrobiales bacterium (assembly GCA_963922405.1). Taxonomy (GTDB): domain Bacteria; phylum Pseudomonadota; class Alphaproteobacteria; order Rhizobiales; family Rhizobiaceae; genus JAALLB01. The sequence continues at coordinate 2,338 of CAWUJF010000259.1, forward strand.
AAACGGTTGCAATTGTGGGTGAATCCGGTTGCGGCAAATCCACACTGGCGAAAGTTTTGCTGGGACTGGAAACCAAGACTGACGGTGACGTGACCCTCGGCAATATTGAAATTGGCGATGTGGAAGTGAACGATCGGGAAACCGACACCGTTGCTTCCATTCAGATGGTGTTCCAGAACCCGTTTGATACGCTTAACCCAAGCCAGACTGTGGGCAGCCAGATCATGCGGACACTCGAGATGTTCAAGATCGGTAACTCTCAGGAGGAACGCCGTAAGCGCGTCATGGAACTGCTTGATCTCGTGAAGCTTCCTAGAGCCTTTGCAGACCGCATGCCGCGCCAGCTTTCTGGCGGGCAGAAACAGCGTATTGGTGTGGCTCGGGCATTCGCCGGTCAGCCGAAAGTTGTGGTGGCGGATGAGCCGGTATCAGCGCTTGATGTATCAGTGCAGGCCGCGGTTACCGAACTGCTGATGGAAATCCAGCGCGAAGCCAAAACCACCATGCTGTTCATCAGCCATGACCTCTCAGTCGTTCGCTATATCGCGGACCGCGTTGTGGTGATGTATCTCGGTCATATTGTGGAACAGGGTACAACGGATGAAATCTTCTCGCCGCCTTACCACCCATACACCGAGGCTCTGCTTTCTGCGGTGCCGATTGCCGATACAAGCGTGGAGAAGAAGCACATTGTTCTTGAGGGCGATATTCCTTCGGCCTTGAACCCGCCGCCAGGTTGTCCGTTCCAGACCCGTTGTCCACGCAAGATGATGGTCGAGGGAGATCTTTGTGAGCGCGAAGTGCCACCAATGCGTGATTTGGGTGGCGGACATATCGTTAAGTGTCACCTGAGCGATGCAGTTCTGGAAGAAATGGAACCGGTGATTGTTCTTGGTAACAAGAATAAAGGGTCTAAGAAAACCACAGCAGCAACGGTTGCGACCGCTTCAGCGCTTGCCGCTGCAAAAGACGCAGAAAGCAAAGTTGCCAAGACAAAGAAAGCGCCGCCTAAATCAACGAAGGCAAAGGCTGCAACCACGAAGGCAGCTCCTGCTGCGAAGTCTGCAAGCGCGAAGAAAGACGCCCGTCCTCCGAAGATGAAGAAGCCGGCCAAGCCGGATGATCTGAAGCGGATTTCAGGTGTCGGTCCCAAGCTTGAAGGCGTATTGAACGGTCTTGGTATCTATAAGTTTGAGCAAATCTCCAAATGGAAAAAAGCCGAACGCGATTGGGTAGACGAACACCTCAAGTTCAAAGGCCGCATTGAGCGCGATGACTGGGTGTCTCAAGCCAAGAAGCTTGCAAAAGAAAAATGAACCTAAACTGGCGGTCTGAGCACCGCCAGTAAATCATTCACATCTGAGTTTTCACCAAGGCCCATCACGCGGTCAAAAAGCTGCGCGGAACGTTCTTCGCCAATTACAGGGTTTGCGAGGAAGTAAAACTTCTCGTGTATTTCCTCGTCTGACAAAGGGTCCTCATGATCGCCGCGGGCCGGATGACACTCGGAAACATGGTTTGTGCCATCCTTCAACCGGATTTCCACATGAGCAAACCGCTCCGCCGGGAAAGCCTCGTTATAGGGTTCAAATTCCTTGAGCAGCATATTCTGCGATAGCTCAAGAACGTTTGGATCATGTAAAGACTTGCCACCCACTTCTTCAGGACCAAGTTGACCGAACACAAGTGCTGCGCCCACTGGGAACGGCAATGAATATTGCGCTTGCTCTGTGGTTTGTGGATGGGTCGTGGCAAGCCGGACCGCTTCATGAAAGGAATGAACCGTTATCTGGTCAATGTCCTCATGTGAAAACCCATGTTGGCGTTTTAGCGTCAGAGCAGCTTCACTTGCAGGCTGCGCCCAGCGGCAGACCGGGTAAGGTTTGAAATACTGTTCCAGTATGGTCCAGCGCGAACCAAGGTCACTCCAGTATTCCTGTACATCATCCCCTTCAACTGTGATTGCGGGTGCACCGGTAAATCCGGATTGAGCAAGATAGGTGGCGCTCACGCCAGCCATGGCTCCCCAGCCGGATCCATCCTTCAGCATGGTGGGATGATCGATACAGCGCATCATCTGACTGCGTGGTCCGTGATATTCTCCGATCCCGATCGCCTCCCGGGTGAGCGTAGTATCAAGGCCCAGTATTCGCGAACCCAGAGCCGCAGCGGTGACAGCACCCCAGGCCCCGGAAGTATGATAATCCGGTACGCTGTTATGAAGAGCAAGCGCAGTACGCGCACCAACCTCGTATCCCACCACAAGGTTGGTGATCATATCCTTGCCATCCAATTTGTCTTCAGCCTCATTAAAGGCAAGAATGGCAGGCAATACATGGCAGCCCACATGACCCTTGGCCGGTTTGAAACCATCATGGGCATCGATGGCGTCAATGGTCATTCCGTTTGCAAGCGCCGCACCTGCAGGACTGGCCGGTCTTCCGTCCAGCAAAATGGATGCTGATTTGCCACCCGCCGCAAAATGCTCGCACACATGATCCCTGATCAGTCGCGAAAGTTCCGTACTTCGACCACTGGCAAGGACGCCGCATAAATCAAGCAGGCATCGTTTTGCAAATTGCACCACATGATCAGGAATGTCGTCGTATCGAGTGTCGTGCAGAAACCCGTTGAAATCAGGCATCAGGTTGGCGCCCCTTTCCAGGGAAGCGCCGCCACAATATGGACCCGGTTACTCTCACCGCCATTAAGTGCCGTATGATAACCCCGAGTGTCGGTGAAATAAACCGAACCGTCCGCAGGCAGATGGGTCACGTGATGGTTCACGATAAACAGGGAACCCGGATTGGTGACAATCGGAATGTGCAGGCGTGGCTCGGGATCCCGGTGCCAGGAGTTGCAATTGTACAATCCCTTTGAGAGAACCCGCATGCGCCCGATCGGAAAGCGGCTTGTCAGTTCATTATGAACATGCTCGAAATAAGTGCCCTGAAATGCAGGAACCAGTTCGGTGAACTTAAACTCGTCCAC
>CAWUJF010000260.1:0-5314 GCA_963922405.1 uncultured Hyphomicrobiales bacterium
ATAAAAGTCGAAATCCACTTTCTTGACAGAAACAACTTCACGAACATCCGGGAAACCGGCGTCAGGCCATTTGTTACGATCCTCACGCAGTCCGAAATCGGAATCCACATCTCTCAGGCCGATATGACCGGTAGCGATATGAGTTCCCCATGTTTCGAAGTAACTGCCTTCAGAGAATTCAGTAACTTCAAGATGTGGTGCAGGCTTTGTAACGATTGGATTGTCGTTTGTGCCCTTAATTGTGACCTCGATGGTCTCTTGTGCTGTTCCGTCAAGAGATTCGACAGTAAGTTTATCAACAAGCTCATCACCCACGTTAAGCCTTTGAACGGCACCTTTGTTGTCATTCAGCTCATAGGTCCACTCACCTGTCAACTCATCAAATGTGAACGTTCCGTAGTCACCTTGAAGGTCCTGATTTGAAGCAGGCTTGAATACGTCTTCGCCGTCATCAACATCAGAGATGGTGAGCTGACCTTCCGCGGTAGGATCACCGACTTCAGTCTGTGTGTGGTCACTATCACTGATCTGGCTGTCGCCAGCTTCAATAACCATACCTTCATCTTGGCCACCGATGCTTGCATCGTCGTTTTGGCCTTTGATTGTCACAATCACTTTTTTGGTGTGTGACGCGCCAGCGCTATCAGTAACGGTGTATTCAAAGGTGTCGGTTGTGGTGACCCCTTCCGGAAGGTTCTCAAACTGGCCATTCGGGCTGTATGTGATCTTACCACCGTCAACGCCAATCAGACCTTTTGTGACATCCGTAATTTCATCGACTGTGATTGTAAACGAGTCGTTCTTATCAATGTCTGAGAAGTCCGGGTCAATCATGATACCGGCGGAATTATCTTCCATGACCATGCCCGTCACTTCTTGTGCAACCGGCTTATCATTGGTGCCTTTGATTACGATTGTCAGAGGCTGACTCGCTGTTCCACCGAAATTGTCTTCGACCTGCACAACGTATGTCAGGCTAATCTCTTCGCCTTCTCCAAGGACTTGAGCAAGTTCGTTAGATAGTTTGTATGACCAATCAAGGCTTCCGGATGCAGCTTCGCCTTCTCCGACAGTAATTCCTGCAGGATCAGCAATTTCCAATGCGTCCAGAACGCTCTCACCAATATGATCAATGATGTTTTGAGGACCCGATACATTCAGCAGCTCAGAAGTGAACGTCAGATCATCATCAAGATCAACATCAGCTACATCGAAAGAACCAGAGGTGAACAGATGCAGGTTGTTGTCGTCGTCCTCCAACACATCGATGTCTTCCTGAACCATTTCCATGTTGGCTGTGCCATGGACAAGCGACACATTGTCGACTGCTATACCAACGTTATCCGCACCACCAGGAGCAGGTTCATTTCCGCCGCCAACAATACGGATGAAGTCGTCAGCCACATTGCCATTACCAGTCACAGCAACCGAGTATGTGGTAAAACCACCATCAGGAATATCATCACGCGAAGTCTCAAATACCAGTTCATCTCCCCAGTAAATTGAAACGGTGTCATCCGCATTGTTGTTTCCGTTACCAGCAGCACGGGCGAGAGAGAACGACAGTACAAGTGTCTTACCCTCAGCGATACCGTCGATATTCTGTTGGATATCGGTATTGCCAGGTGACAAAGCTGTGTCCAACCATTGGTCGCCGTAAGGGGTAGTTTCACGATTTGGCTCTTCGTGGACCTCTGTGCGTGTCATACGTGCAGGACCCGGCTCACCCGCCAGGTTGTTTGTCCAACCGTCGGGTACCATTGTCGTGAAGTTGCCGGATGTGACTTCAGGTAGCTCGAAAGAACCGTTTTCGACTTTGTTGATGCCACCGCCAGAAATCGTAGGTGCATCTTCCTGACCGTTTACCGTGATGGTAACAGTTTTCTTTGTGCCATCTCCAGTTTCGACAACAAACTCTTCTGTTACGGTGTCATCTTCTGCAAGTGCCTGAACCTCTTCACGAGAGTTATCCAGTACGTAGGTCCATTTACCATCCACATCGATTGAGAACGTTCCGTACGTTCCGTCTGTGTCGGTTTGGGTTTGCCACACATCATCGGCATCGTCACCGTCCACATCCGTGTGATTAAGATCGCCTGAGACTTCGCTCAGAAGACCACCACGGTTGTTTTCCTGTGCTGGATTGCGGTTACCCATGCCATCTTCGCGAACAGCACCGGTCATGTCTCCAGTGATTACTGCAGCATCATTGCTACCCTTCACATCAACGACGATTTCGTAAGTGCCAGTTCCATCAATGGATTCAATAGTCAGTGTTTCGGTAGGCATGTCTCCGTCATCAAGAGCCTGTGTGGCATCTCGAGTCTGATCAAGGGTATATGTCCACACGCCAGTATTAACATCGAATGTGAAATCTCCGTATGTACCAGCTAACGCTTCAGGTGTCGGCATCTGGAAGCCTTCTTCCATGAAGTCCACATCGCTGACAGAAAGGGTTCCGCCAGCATCGGAATCACCTGGCACCGGATCTCCGTGCATGTCAGAACCATCTTCGACAACCAAGGTGTCCTGAAGCCCCACAGCTTCAACTGTTGCAAGGTCGTTTTCACCATTCACAACAATAGTGATTAGTGCTGTGTCACCACCTGGCACTTCATATTCGAAGGTTTCAATACCTTCAGGCATGGCGTTTGGACCATCAGGACTTGGACCAGTCAAAACATCAGCGCGATCATCTGGTGTGTATGTGCCAGTACCATCAGGGTTGATAACAAGGGTACCAAACTGACCTTCAATGGTAAAAGAACTATCATCCATTGATACATCGGCCGGGTTTCCATTTCCATCGGTAACATTGATCACCTGTTGAGCAACAACACCGATGAAATCGTCATTGCCAAGAAGGTTCAGAGCAAGAGGTCCGCCCTCTTCGCCAACTTCGCCGTCATCTCGTTTTGCAACGATTGTACCGGTAGGATCTTCATCATCACCTGGTGTAGGCCCAACTTGGAACATCTGGATGCCACCATCCTCACTGTCATCGCGGAACTGGATGAATTCAATTCCGAAAAGTGTGGATTTGCTGACCAGCATGTTCATGTCGTCGAAAAGCTCGATTTTCAAACCGATCAATGGGTCGGCATCAACCACCGGAACTTGAATGGTAGTTATTTCATAGTCTTCAGCGCGGCCTTCGAACTGTGCGACGTCAATACCGCCGCGACCTGAAATGAAGTCCTTGCCACCATTACCGTAAAATACGTTGTTATCATCGCTACCAAGAAGCACATCGGCGCCCTTGGTACCGATTACGTTCTCAATGGAGCTCAGAATAGAAACATCACCATCGGTAACTGCCAGGCGGTTGCCCAGATCCACGAATACACCTGAGTCGTCATCAATACCGCTACGCGCATCGAATGTATCATTGCCGAGACCACCTAGAACAATCTTTAAGGTCGGCCCATCCGTTGTCGTATCATCTGTATCCGTTGATGACTGATTGATTGGAATGATGTTGATAAACGGATCGTCCACACTGAACGTATCATCTGACGAACTGCCGCTGCTGCTGTATGCAATCGCGCCTGTGTTTGTATCATCTACGTAGTCGACGGTGGGTGCGACGATATCATGCTCCGACAGGTTGTTAACTTCTTCCTTGATTTGTTCGAGCTGTGAACGGATTGCTGCAAAAAAATCGTCGAGGTTCATATCTGTTACGGACATATTATCACTCCCTGGTTGTGACACTGTTGATAGACAAATCATTTCACCACCGGCCACACGAATGTGCGCACCTGTGGTGTCATTAAAATTTGGGAGTAAGGGTAGTTGCTATCAGGACGCCAAAAACCATCCATTTGGGGGGCGCGATTGAATTTTCTTTTTTCTGCCTTTTTTCAGTTTTCCAATGATTCTTATTTTTCTTATTATATTACAGTAATTTATTTACTTTACTTGAAGTTATTTATTATCTTAAAAGTCTCAATATTTGACCGAATTCCCGAATTATTCATTCACAATTGAAATAATCTGGTAACTTCTTATTGACTGATTGACACAAGTATTCGTAGATTATAAACCATCAAGTGGGTCGGAGGGGCAAACCAACAAAATCTTCCGAACATTGTAATAGGTCATTTTTTTCAGTGACTTAGCGTATCTCTGTGTGCAGTGGCCAGCTACGCCATTCCACCAGACATATAATTGATGTGATCCGGGGCAAGTGGGATCGCACCTAAATTTTAGGGGCATGACTTGTAACTCCCTTCGTGTGGGAGTTCCGGAAAGGATTGGTTATGGGAATTAATGAAGTTGTCGGGGAAATCGAAGCGAGAAAAGCTGATACCGTCAGTGTTCCCAATACAAACTTCAATAAATCGAAATCCAAGCTCAAAAAGAAAAAATTCCAGCCAACAAGTTCCGCAATGGAAGCTGGTTACAATGGATTTCTGTCAATTTTCATGATTTCCCGGACCAGGGAAGTCTTACATTCTTCGAGAAATTCAAAATATCTGTATACCCGAAATGTAATTCAGTTTGATGGTATGGGTAATCTTGAACTCAAAGATCGACGAGCAAATGATACGCTGATCCAATATCTCAAGCAAATTGAGGAAGAAGGGTTCAAATCAAACGCGCCAATTGTGTGGACGGACAAAGTTTCAAATACAAAGCATTCTTGTTCTCTCATCCCTGTGGAGGTGTCAGCAGAAGCTCATATGTCACCTGATGAGCGGAGAAACAGTAATCTCCCCTTCGCATGTCTGGTGTTTGAAGAACTGGGTTTGAACGTTCGTCTTTGCCATGTCGAGCTGCAGGAGAACTTTTCGCTAACCAATGCAGAGATTGATTTGGCCGAAGGATTGTTTGCAGGCAAGGATATTTGTCAAATTGCAGAGGAAAACGGCATCACAAAAAACACTATTCGTGAACGCCTGAAAAAAGTGTTTCTCAAGACAGGAACCAATAGACAGGCAGCTCTGGTTCGCATGCTGAGATTGTTTGCCAAGTAAGCTATATATTGCTGATTGTCAGCACATTCCCGAATCCTGCCAATATCTAAGCTTGAACGGGGCTACTGTACACTTTTGACATGTTTGCAATTCAAAGCTTCAACAAACTGAACACTTAGACCGTCAGACATACACAAGCGGTTTCAGCCAATACCCTGTCCACCATCTTAAACTGCGCTGCATTTTCCTCATGACTGCTGCAATCGATTATCAAGAGGTCAGCATCAGTTTTTTCTATCTGGCTTAACATCTCTGCTACGGGATCCCCATTTGCGATAATGCATTTGTCTGCCATACATCCCAACATGGTGACGGTCTTGACCGCTTTCGTCGTA
>CAWUJF010000261.1:0-5310 GCA_963922405.1 uncultured Hyphomicrobiales bacterium
TGGTTTGTTACACCACTGAAAAACCATTATGGCGCCATCTTCTTCATCTGCTAGTGCAAGTGCCAAACCTTCACTACACCTAAGTGGAATTTGCTCTAGCAATTGAGAAGGAACGTTCGAAGTATAGAAATCAGATGGATAGGTTTCTTCGGTAGCTGGTATCGGCGAAGTATTTATTGCAAATGCCCCCATTTGACGCGCTCGCTCTCTTTCGTTTAGTTACGCAACTTAGCCACGCTCCCACTACCGCTGGCGCTGACGAATAGTAATTATTTTGATGAAAAAGGTCTTGCCACTCATGGCAACTCGGACTGACGAGACTGCTTCATGCATCCGGTTTTTCGGCTCGCTATAACCACATATAAAAGTAGAAAAATTATTCTTCGTTAACCGAAGCGAATTGTAACAGACATAGTTAACGCAGTCTGAAACAGACTTGTCAGTACTATCATATCCCGCTATGGCCGACCTGAAAGGATTAGGGTACCGAGTATCTGCCTAGCTGCCACTCGACGGGTTAAAATATGAGTTTGCTAGAATGGCAGCTGTGAGCCCATCTACGACATTGGCGTTTTGATACTGGAGGTCTGTTATGTACCAGAAGCGGACAATCAAGATTGCATTTAGTTCAACCGCAGACATACTCCTGGAAGGCCCGATCTTGAAGAAAGTCCGAGGTTAATTCTTGAAATCTCGATCCTTTGATCGAGTCCCTAACCATTCGTCGGTCACATCGCACATCATCTTTGATAGCCGTCATTTTAACCAGATCAGCAATTATGGATTTATCCAGCAGCAGGGTTTGACGCACTTAATAGTTATTCTGGCATACCAGCTAGGCGCAGTCCATCGATGTACAAATCAATATCTTCCTGCTCAACAAACAGCATCGTCGCTTTGGTCTCACTTAGGGTATCGTTTGGTAGGAATTCAGCAAACTTCTTGTATGCTTGTGCAGCCGCTTCAAGATTGCCCGACTGGCCATAGATAGCTGCTAAAATTCGATAGCCAGTAGGCATACTTGAATTTTCCGACAAACACTCCTCAACCCACTCGATTGCTTTGTCATAGTCTTTTTTGATGAAATACAAGAATCCTAGATGTATTTTAGCCCACATGCTGAAATTTGATCTTGGTGATAATTCCAGGGCTTTTCTGAGGTTTTTCTCAGCAGCCGCAAAGTCGCGGGTGTAAACGCAAGACATTCCTAAAATACTGATCGCATCCACAAAATTTGGGTTTAGTTTCAGCGCAGCACGAATCCTAAATTGTGCTTCTTCGTGCCGCTTGCAGAACATAAGGGCGGTACCGAGCGCTGTTTGGCAAAGTTCATTGTTCGCGTCATTGCTAACAGCCGCTTGTGCATTTTCCAAGGCCAGAGCCAGTGATTCGTGCTTTTCTCTTTCCCAGCCGTAAAGGAACTGCATTGTTAGAATCAATGATAGCCAAGCGCTCGCCGCTGCATTCAGGGGATCTTTATCCAGAAGTTTCCGTAGAAGATGAACGGCTGCAGCACAATCATCCTCTGTTAGTCGCTGATAATGTAAGGCAACTTTTGACAGTGTTTCCCAGATTGAGAGATCGTCTGTGTCTTTACGCTGAGCACGTGCTAAATCAGCTGCCTGAATTTCGGGGCCTATGGCCATAGCTACGCGTTCAGTAATCTCATCCTGCACATCAAAGATATCTTCCAATTGGCGATCATAACGTTCTGCCCAGACATGTTCATCAGTGCTTGCGTTGATTAACTGTACCGTCACTCTCAATCGCTCGCCTGCACGTCTGACACTTCCCTCAATCACATGGCTAGCGCCGAGCTCTTGAGCAGCTTGTTTAATATCCACCGCTCGCCCCTTATAGGTGAATGTGGAGTTACGAGAGATAACTGAAAAATTCCGAAATCGGGACAGGACGGTTATAATGTCTTCAGCAATCCCATCGGCAAAATGTTCTTGCTCAAGATCTGATGACATATTGTCGAATGGCAGCACAGCAATAATTGGCTTTTCTTCTGTTTTAGGTAGCGTTGATGAGCCTTGTCGCTTCTCTTGAGACGATGCGTTGCTTGGCCACCGCCATACGGCAACAGCCCTTGAAATGTTCTTCAACTGAACGCTATTGCCGCCGTGAAAATTGGTTACTGCTTTGCCATCGAGGCTGTGATGAGCTGTATCGGAGATTAAGATTTCTCCGGGTTTTGCCATCTCTTCCAAGCGTGCAGCGATGTTAATGCCATCGCCATAAATATCCTCGTCCTGAAATGTCACTTCACCGATGTGGATTCCAATGCGCAACTTAATTAGGTCGTGATTAGTTAATCCATCCTGAACTTTCATCGCGGAGCGGACAGCTTCAGACACGCTGTGAAACTCAACAATCCATCCATCGCCCATGCGTTTAACAATAGATCCACCGTGCTCTTTTGTGAGTGGTTCGAACAAATCCGCACGCAAGGACCTCAGTGCGGCGAGTGTGCCCACTTCGTCCTCACTCATTAGGCGGGAATACCCGACAACATCTGCAGCGAGAATCGCGGCGAGTCTACGCACCAAATCCAGGGTCCTCCCAACAAGGAAATCGAGGCAAATAATAGCCAGATACTTTGAAAGGTCCAGGAAAAACAAATGAGCTGCTTTTGGTTTGTTACACCAAAAACTGGTCTTAGAGTGTCAATACAAAGCGCCAATGCTAGAGGGGTATTCCCACGCTTGTTGATTGGCGAAAGTGCCGGAATGTCAGCGCTTGTCCGCTATGGGGCAGAAACCAGCTATTAGGCAATTAATTTACTGCGGGCACTAAGTTTGCATACCCGCCATTCGAGGGTATCAAATCGTTCAAAGATACTCCTATGATCGTTCTCAGCCTTTAGGGGACACTTATATCCTGTAAAGGTAAATCGCTTTTGAAAGACCTAAGAAGTGAAAAGGTTGATCGGAACAAGTTTACCAAGCGTCCAACCTAAGCTTCATTGTCACTCAACCACTGCCGTACGGTTTCAAATTTGCTGGCGAGATGAAGACGCAATATCTGACCTAATTCATGTCCCTGTCGTTTTTCAAGTGCAGCCAAAATCTGCTCATGTTCCTCTACCGCTTTTTTCCAGCGTTCTTCGGTCATATTTGCGATGTACCGTGCTCGTCTGATCCGTGCTGACAACGAACGGTACATTGCAGTCAGTTCCGTATTGCCGGCTGCGTCCAATATAGCCTCGTGAATTGCCTGATTGGCCCGAAAATACTGGGTAAGATCCCGCGCTTCGTAGTATTTCACCATGTCATTGTGGGTGTCACGAATGCTGGCGATTTGTTTGTCTGTTATACGCTCGCATGCAAGCTCGCCAGAGAGCGCTTCCAATGCACCCATGACCGGAAAAACTTCCTCTAGGTCATCAATTGTGATCTTGCTTACCCAGGCGCCGCGGTTGGGCTCTAACCATACCAGACCATCCACTGCTAGCACCTTGAGCGCCTCTCGCATCGGTGTTCGGGAAACGCCATATCTTTCACAAAGTTCTCGCTCAGGAACTTTGGTGCCAGGAGGCAGTTTACCTTCAATGATCAGATCACGAAGACGATCAAGAAGCTCGATATGAAGTGACGGACGCGTTATGGTTTCAGAAATATTCATCGGATATGGTTTACCTCATATTTTCAGACAGTGCCAGTTCCAGAGCGCGTGCAACGTGTATAGCATTGCGTTGTGTTTCACCAAAAATCTGATGACGACAAGACGTGCCATCAGCAACAATAATCGTATTGTGATCAGCAGCACGAACGGCAGGAAGCAAATCTAGTTCACCCATCTGCCTGGAAATCTCATGCGTATCAAGCCCGTACCCAAAGGAGCCAGCCATGCCGCAGCAACCGGATTCAACGGTTTCAACCATTGAGCCGGGGATCAAACTTAGTACCTTTTCCACATCGGACATGATCCCGAATGCTTTCTGGTGACAATGTCCGTGCAACAGGTACTTGGTTTCCGATTCCCCAAGATTGAGTTCTAGTTCACCCTGTGCTGTTTGCCTCGCAATGTATTCTTCCAGCATGAATGCTTGTTCCGCAATCATTGACGTTTCGTCTCCGGGTAACAGTGCAGGGATTTCATCGCGCAGGGTCAAAAGACAACTGGGCTCAAGGCCAATAATCGGGACACCCCGCTTAACGTAAGGGAGAACGCTTTCTATAAGACGCTTAGCCTCTGTTTTTGCTTCTTCGACTAGTCCGGCAGATAGAAACGTCCTGCCACAACACAAGGGTCTTCCTTTATCTACTGGTGTGGCAACCTCAACTGATCGACCCGCGGCCTGCAGAACTTTGCCCGCTGCTCGCAGATTTTCAGGTTCGAAATAGCGGTTAAAGCTATCAGCAAACAACAGTACTGAAGTGGTAGAATTTCCGGTAAATTCATCATCACGGAACGAATTACTATGCCATCTTGGTAAGTCCCGCTTTGATGTAAATCCGGTAGGTTTCTCCAAAAGTTTTGCAAGGCCGGGAACAGAATTGCGGGCATTCATCAACCAAGGTGTTTTAGACATCAATGGAGCATATCTGGGCAGGTAGGCTACCAGCTTGTCGTGGAGGGTTACTCCCTTATCGCGGGCACGGGCGGCCAACACCTCGATTTTCATTCGTGCCATGTCGACGCCGGTTGGGCACTCTCGTTTGCATCCCTTGCATGAAACACAAAGCTTCATCGTTTCATGCATCTGTTCAGACACCAGGGCATCATTCCCCAGTTGCCCGGAAATTGCTTGTCTCAGCGAATTGGCTCGGCCACGAGTGAGATCACGCTCATTGCGGGTAACGCGGTAAGATGGGCACATGGTGCCGCCCTTAAGTTTTCGGCACGCACCATTGTTGTTGCACATCTCCACTGCGCCTTGGAAGCCACTACCTTTGCCGGGCCATTCAGACCAGTCCAGTGCCGTATCGAAATCAGATACAGCGTAATCTGGCGGAAAGCGGAAAAGAGAACGGTCATCCATTTTTGGCGGAGAAACAATCTTGCCTGGATTAAAAATAGCAGCAGGATCAAACTCGTGTTTTACCTCGCCGAATGCTTTGACAAGTTTTTCTCCGAACATCTGCGAATGAAACTCTGATCGAACAATTCCATCGCCATGTTCACCGGAGTGAGATCCCTTGTACTTTCGAACAAGTTCAAAAGCTTCTTCGGCAATTGAACGCATGGTTTTGACATCTTGATCGAGTTTTAAATTGAGAACTGGACGAACATGCAGGCAACCAACCGAAGCATGGGCATACCAGGTGCCTTTGGTTCCGTGTTTTGCGAATATTTCTGTCAATC
>CAWUJF010000262.1:0-5290 GCA_963922405.1 uncultured Hyphomicrobiales bacterium
GAAACGGCCCCGTTAAACGAGGCCGCTATATTATCTTAGTAATTAAATTCAATATGCGACTAATTCGTCAGTCTGAGTAAACTTGGAAGGACCTTCTTTATTTCTCCGGCGATGATGTCGATCCCGTCCTCGTTTCCTATTTCCAGGGATCCTCCATAGCTGAATCGGTCCCACTCTCTAATATGGTCCCAACCTGCCGATATGACTGGACCAAAAAGGATAAGTAACTTCAAATTCTGGTCGATAAACCTCTCATCGTTCCAGACAGCTTTAAACTCCGCATATCCTGGAGGAACAGTCGGCCATTTTTCCCGAGTTGCATTCAAGGACTGAATCGGTGCATCCGTCCAAAAAACAATCACCGGAATCGTGGTTACTTTGGAGTATGGCCCCGACGGTTTTTCATCAAAGAAACTGATTACCTTATGCTTAGTTGGAATACCAAAATAATCCTTTGCCTCCTGTCTTTGATTATCAAACCAGTTTGAGCGTAGTCCTTCATCCAGGCAGGCACCGGCAGCTTCAGCCGGATCATCACCACCGCCAGCATCTTCTGAAGCGATAAATTTTCTGAATGCCTCACCTTGAACTTCTTTGGTTACACCCATGGCCTTGCTTGGATTAAGATCGATAAAATCCGGGTGCTCTACCAAACCGCCTTCGTATTGCAAGTTGTTCGCAGCCTCATATGCATTTTCATCATAAACATCGCGGTAAAAAATCGGTCGTACCCGAATTTTGAGATGATCTTCCGGGATTTCCTCAATTTCTTCAATAAGTTCATCTGCAAAGGAAGTTGCATATTGCTTCACGCTTTAGATTGTTGTTGCCATCGAACCTGTAGCATCAATGCACATAACGATATCTATGACATAGTTGTCTGGCTTGATTTTGTAAGTTGCAGAACCTGACACAGCAATTTTCATTTCTCCAAGGTTGAAAAATTTCATTGCCATTGAGTCGTAACTGAAATTGATATCCGCAGTTACAATTCCTTCGCTTTCGTTGAATTGAAAATTCAGATCATCGTCATCAATTCTGAACTGAGAATCTTCAGAAAATTCGTTACCGAAGTTAATGTTGTAATACTTTCTGAACTCTTCTCTGACCGTGTCCTGTCTTACAGACTCTTCCTGCAAAGCCGGCAATTTACTTGCATGAACAGAAGCGGCCAATATGGAGGCATCCAATGCAGTTTGCATTTTCGCTTGTGTTTTATATGCGAAACTTAGTTCCAATAATGCCATCGATACAAGGGCGGTAAGTGGTATTACAAAACACGCTGTAGTCATAAGATTGCCCTCTGTGTTAAAGGCAAACGACTTCAAACTACGTGTAAATTTTCGTTTGCATCTGCTGGGCACTGCATTGCATTTGACCGGTGCATGTGAAGTGAAGTTTATTTTCGGTTTGTCAAAATTTGATGAAACAAACAAACAGCTACGCGAACCCGCGCGAATACCGCGGACGGCGTCTTTCAGTATAATTTTCATAATAATCCAAAAAATAAAAAGTCTTAAAATATGCGATGTAAATTGTCGTAAACATATTTCGAATTGGCAAACGAATAGGTAAAAGTTTAATCATTCAGGAACCACACTGACCCAAATTCATTTTATTCGTACAAGATTGGTATTTTTGAATAAAAAGCATTATTAGGGTTAGCCTCTGGAGCAAGTTCGCTAAGGTGAATTCAGTTTGATGGATTGCAGTAAAGTGTACAAAAATTCCCGGCGTTTTGCCGTTGCACCCATGATGGATTGGACTGATCGGCATTGCCGATATTTTCATCGTATCATGACAAAACATGCACTTCTTTATACAGAAATGGTTGTAGCAGATGCGGTTCTGCACGGCGATTGCGATATGCTGTTGAAATATGATCAATTCGAGCATCCATTGGCTCTGCAAATAGGAGGGAGTGATCCGGATAAATTGGCCGAAGCCGCTCGAATTGGTGAAGAGTATGGATATGACGAGATTAACCTGAACGTAGGTTGCCCCTCTGATCGTGTCCAATCTGGTACTTTCGGTGCTTGTTTGATGCGTGAACCGGAACTGGTTGGCCGTTGCGTGGCTGCTATGAAAGAGAAAGTTCGTATACCCATCACGGTAAAATGCCGAATTGGCGTGGATGATCAGGACCCAATGACGGCGCTTAACAATCTGGCACATGAGGTCTGGAGCCAAGGATGTGATAGCTTATGGGTTCATGCAAGAAAGGCCTGGTTAGAAGGTTTGAGCCCAAAGGAAAACAGGGAAGTACCACCTCTGGATTATGAACGGGTATATCAACTCAAGACGGAAAATTCAGAACGGTTCATTGGTATTAATGGTGGAATAGAAAACCTGGAGCAAACTTCAGATCATTTGAAAACAATGGACGGCGTAATGCTCGGTCGTGCAGCATACCAAAACCCGGATATTCTTCGGTATGTTGATACTGCCATATTCAAAAGCCAAGCTGATATTATCAGTACCACTGAAATTATGCGGCAAATGTGTGAATATTCGGAAAGGCATTTGGCTGCAGGTGGACGGCTAAATCAGATCACTAGACATATGATTGGTTTATTCCATGGCGTGCCAGGTGCCAGACGCTATCGACAGATTTTGAGTGTGGAGTCTGTAAAAAAAGGTGCAGGTCCTGAAGTGATTGAAAGTGCTTTCACAGCCGTAGGTTCAACACAGATAGAAGCTGCCTAACCTTAACCATAACCCAAAAAACCTTAGGAATCACAAACACGTGAGCCCCGGATTCATTGCAGATAAGCTCCGGAAATGATAAAGTTGACCTATGGTCAGGGGGCAGCCTAGGGGGGAGTGTTGTGACAATCGTCACAGCGTTCTTTAGCTATCCCGATTAAATTGTTATGAGTTGAAATCAGGAGTTCGCAGAAATGTTGAGTAGGCGTAATTTTGTTACAGGTATTGCAGCTGCAACCGCATTATCAGGTGTATCTACCTCCAGTGCATTCGCTGCAAAGAAAAAGAAAAAGTTCAAGGTAAATCCAAAGTTTGAGCCTCAAACTGTTCGGTACAAAACCCGCTACAGAAGGGGGACGATCGTGGTCGATCCACATAACCGTTTCCTTTATCTTGTGGAAGGCCGTGGAAGAGCAAGACGCTACGGTGTTGGTGTAGGTAGAGCAGCATTGGCATGGTCAGGTCAGGCAAAGATTAAACGCAAGGCTGAATGGCCAAGCTGGACACCGACACAGAACATGATCCGTCGTGAGCCGAAGAAATATGCAAGATATGCAGGCGGTGTTCCTGGAGGCCCAAACAACCCGTTGGGTGCACGCGCATTGTATCTTTATAAAGGCAACAGAGATACTTATTATCGCATCCACGGCACTACTCAGCCATGGACAATTGGCACTGCCTCATCAAATGGATGTATCCGTATGATCAATGATCACGTGGTTGATCTGTACAACCGAACACCGATTGGTACGACTGTAGTCGTTCTTTAATCGAAAGAATGAACAAAGAAAAACCGCACTATCAGTATGACAGGTGCGGTTTTTTATGCGTGACATTCTGAAGATTAGTTGCTGAGGAAGAACTTGCTGTTTTCCTTTACAATTGCTTCAAATACATTGCTCAATTGTTGGGCGCCTTCTGCACTGTAATAATTGTCAAAACTGGTGGCGCAGGCGCGAAGCATATCAATAGTGGGCACAGGTACGCTGGTTCCAAAACTGATTGTATACAGGCTGATCTTGTCATCCTTGATCGCATCACAGGCTTGAAGTGTCACACTATCAGCTTCCGAATTGTTGGTGTTTACTTCATGCACATGATGATTGGGCGTTTTCGACCGAGTGTTTTTACCATCGGTCATCAACACGATGACCTTCTTTGCTTTACCTTCATCAACATCAGAGTAAGGCACCCCTCCGGTAAATGGTGCATTCTCGCTAACAACTCTATGCCCCCAAACTAGTCCAGCAGGGATGTAGGTTGCTCCGTTGGGAACAAGTGCGGCTACCGCATCAAGCAGTGTCTGACGATTATCGGTGAGCGGTTGTATAGGAGATGGACAATGATTGGTATTAAGGACAACTTCAACCTTACTTCCGGTATATCCGCTATCACCCACATTCAATCCGCCTTCACGCGAACCGACACAACCACGCCATTCATCACCCAATGTGGTTGTAGCAGGTTGCCCAACAAAATATCCTGATCCTGATGGAACATTGACTACTGTGTCCGGATCAAAGGCCACAGGATAGTTTGGATAAACAGGAGATGTGTCTTCAAGATTGGTAGGCGTTGATGGCACAGTGCCTAGGGGTTCCGTATTCAGCCAATCTGCATTGTGGTATTGAACACCTACATTGGCATAAGTAGCGAAGGGTACGATCGCCAGTTTCAAGGGATCAGTGCTGCCATCAGGAAACAGATCGTTGATCAGGTTGTTGGAAACGGTCTTCAGGTCCGTCATCTTGTTCGAATTGCCCATAGATCCCGTAGTATCCAGAACCAGCACGAGTTCCAACGCTTGTTGTTTCGAAGAATTGATGGAAGCTTCGTTCAAATAATCGAATTCCTGAAATCCTGCGATCCGTGTAAGTGTGGCTGGATGTTTAGCCTTGGTAAGAACACTCAAACGAGATTTATCAGGTGTCAGAACGATTTCCAGATCCTGCAGTTGAGACAATTGAATATCGCTTAAGTTCGCTTCCAGAAACTGAGTGATTTCATTTTTAATCTCTTCCTCAGTCATATCCCGGTAAGTCTTGCCCACATTCAAAATTGCAGCATCCAGGCTATTCTGCATAGCAGACTTGTTTTTCTGGACGGAGATATAATCTATCGCCACACCTGCTGTTACTCCAAGCGTCGCCAGCATTACGGCTGTAGTAACGGCAATATTACCGCTACAGTTTTTTAGAATTCTTTTCATAACTGCACTTCCCTTATTGGATTTTATTAAACTCCAAGAGGGTTTTTTATGTGTTAAATAACAACGCCTCATACCGATATGGTTAGTGCTTGGTAAATGCCTGCTTTCAATTTTGCAGATGTGTCCCGTTTTGAAATTATAAAATCAAATTTGACCCTGACGAATTTAGCGCTTATGCGTCCGTTGCCAAATCTAGGAGTAACAAATTGGACGCGATTCCAGCAATTTACGAAATTCTACCCTTTTTTGTTGCTCTGCTGATAGCCGGTGGTCTTGCGGGAATACTGGCCGGTCTGTTTGGAATTGGTGGAGGCGCTGTTCTGGTTCCCGTGTTTTATCAAATAATGGGCATACAGGGGGTAGATGAAGCAATTA
>CAWUJF010000263.1:0-5288 GCA_963922405.1 uncultured Hyphomicrobiales bacterium
GTTTTGTCAGCGCCACCCCAGTAATAAGGGAAGCAATTGCGATCTTGATCAAAGTGGACAAAGCCCTCAACATTGAGCCGTTGTACTTCCTCTTTCCCGGTTCCCCATAACAGCGGAATTCGCAAAACCACGCTTTCGATTCGAAGTTACCCGATTTTCAATACCAATGGAATACGATGTTAATTCCTCTTGGTGCAAGCACAAGATGTTCACATCAGTTGGAGATCCCATTATCCGTTTCTTCCTGATCTTGCTGTACAGGTGGTTTGGGTCCTTCTCTGAGGGAAATCAGAGGATTTGCCATTGTTCCTCCGATGAACAGCCGGTCAGGCCCCAATCCTTCTTCCGTAATCTTTTGAGCTCGAATTGCCAATCCACCTCGAACAAGATCAGCGTCCCCGATCAATTGAATGCTTGTTTCATTTGTGTTGATGACAGATCTGGTTAGTGCAGCAGTGCCATTGCTTAAGAAGAGTTTCATATTGAAAGTCTCAAATGGTGTTGCGTCCTGGTCGGTTATTTCTCTTCTTGTGGTATTAAATGAATTCAAGAGTTTGGGTAGGTTAATTCCTACGATTTGACCACTTTGGATTTCTGCCTCTACTGAACCATCAAGTCCTGACAGGGCGAGTCCTTTTCCAAATGAATCAGTTTTCAGAGAAGCGGTGATGTTAGTTTTGCCTGTCACCTTTATGAATCGCTCATCTACCAGGTTACTGATTTCACTCAGGGTTATATCGCTGGCTCTCAATTCAAGAAACTTAAACTGCTTTTCCTCTTCTTGCCGGGAACCAAATTTCGCAATTAACTGGCCTCCGAATGCGGTGGATTCCCCAACGTCCAAAATCCAATTGTGATGATCACCATTAATAGTTGCAGCCACATCTTCCAATGTTACCGGGCCCGTTTCTACCGTTTTGGCTGATATTCTCAAATCCAGTATCAATCCACCATCATCTGGGGTGGCATCAGTCGTTGTGGTACCGGCACTCCAGCCTTGCAAATAGGAAGTGGCATTAATCTGATCAAAGGCAAGCGTTCCATCCAATCGGGATTGCCCTAGTTCGTTTTTGCTGAGTTGAAGGACACCAGTTGCTTCATTTCCAGCCACATTAATTGTGGCTTGTGTAAGCTTAATTCCATCCATAGTAGCTTCTATGGAGCCTGAGGCTTGCCATTCTCCCAACGCGCTCAATCCGTCCAGATCTATCCCCGTTAATTCTGATAAGCGCATCAAAGATGGGGATTGTGCTGTTATCTCCCCGGAAACAAAGAAATTCGAGAGTTGATTTGCAGTACCTTCAAAGCTGAAGTTTAGCGGTGAAGAAGCCAATTCAACGGATAATTGGCTTTCACTGCCTGCAAATAATTTGGCAGTTTCATCAATTGAGGCTTGGAAGGAAACGGCTTCTCCATTCCAGACAAGATCCAAAGCCAAATCCGTATCAGAAGATGTATCAGGCCAAATGAATTTGCCATCGATATCCGTAAATTCCTGTACGGTACCATCTATCATGTTTTCATAATGTACTTGTCCGTCCACAATCTGAAAGTTGCCCAGCTTCTCCGTTCTTCCTGAATTGGTGTCTGATTCACCGGTGGGCGTAAAAACTTCTCGCAATGATCCCTTTTCAAATTCCCAATTTGCTTTCCCATGCTGGTAAATCCTCAGATCAAGTTCCGGTCGTACGAGCTGATACTGGGTGATTTCCACATTACCCAACAAGGCGGGGAGAATATCCAATTGCGCATTAACTGTTTCGACTTTCAGCAGAGGTGTTTGGTCGTTAGCATCCGGAAGCCCGGAAACAACTAGTTCGGAAATTTCTATTCCCAGGAATGGCTGAAATGAAATCGTCGGGTTGCCTCGGAATGTGACGTTTCTACCTGTCAGTTCCTTAAGGTTGCTCAATAAGCCTGCACGTACGATATCTGATGACAGAAGGAACGGAATTGACACGACAAGGGCCGAGAGAAGTAACACTACTCCAATCAACAAGTACACAATCCGTTTCATGTTCTGGCCCCTTCAGAGCCCCCAACAAAACTATCGGTGTCAGAGGACCCTTATACATTATACAATAAAATAGCAGATATTTCCGGTTTAACACTAGTCTTTATGGTTCAAGGTAAATGGGTGTCGAAATGGACAGAGACTTCCCAAGGAACCGAAATCTGGAATTCTGCATTTATATTGCGTTTCTATGACCGCAGATATAGCTCTGCAGGCTTAGTGGTTAATAAATCACTAACGACAAATTAACCTTGGGTTGCAAAGCTTCCCGATTTAGTACGAAGCAATGCGAAAATTAACCACTTGTTAACTTTTCACAGGCATTGTGACCTTAACAAAAGACTAACACTCCACTGTTAGAACTTTAACTGAAATTTAAACGTGCATGTGCTCTCACACTTTAAATCTCAAGGCCTCAGTCTTTCTGGACTGAGGCTTTTTTTCTTTCATATCATTGGGTTAGAGGTTTGCTAGTCGGCAAGAACCCGTTGAGTAGGGAAGCGAACATGTGCGATTGTGCCGCTGCCGCGTTCGCTCTCAAGATCGAATACTGCGCGATTTGCCTCAATTAAGGCTTTTGTTAACGGTAGACCCAACCCTGTTCCTTCTCCTGACCGCTCGCTGACAGAGTGAACCTGGTGAAACGGCTTTAGCGCTTCTTCAACTTCACTTGGTGTCATTCCCTCGCCAGTATCGCGAATTCTCAAGGTCACTTCACCGTTATGGTCATAGACCGTAGAAACAATAACCTGGCTGTTGGGGTTGGAAAACTTGATCGCGTTTGACACGAGATTCAAGACTATTTGTCGAATGCTGCGGATGTCCGCAACGACTTTCGGTACAGCACGTGATAGCGAAGTTCGAATAATGATTCGGTTTGAATTGGCTTGCGGTTGGAGCAGGGCAACGGTTTCCGCTATTATCTGATTGAGGTCTACTGCTTCAAATGCGAGTTCAAGTTTGCCTGCTTCAATCTTAGAAAGGTCAAGGAGATCGTTGACCAGTTCAAGGACATGATTGCCGGATCGGTTAATGTCTCGCAGATACTCCCGATAGCGTTCGTTTTCTACCGGTCCAAACCGTTCTTCGATCATCACATCTGAGAAGCCAATGATGGCGTTCAGTGGCGTGCGAATTTCGTGGCTCACATGGGCAAGAAATTCGGACTTCTGTTCGTTTGCATCGACTGCAGCCTGGCGAGACTGGTTGATTTCCTCTTCGGCCTTCTTCCAACTGGTCATGTCTCTTACAACCGCACACAGCTTTTGATTGCTTTGCATCTTTGTGATGTTCAGGAAAATCGGAAAAAGACCGCCATTTGCTTCACGTGCAAGCGCTTCGACGCCTTCGTTCAGTAGATTGCCAACGCCAGTTTCTGATAAACTGTCTATGTATTGTTGAACGTTGTCGTGCGACTCTTCAGACAGTAATCTGGTGATATGGTCTGTTGTTTCAGGGTCGTAAGAGTATCCAAACAGAGCTTCGGCTGATGCGTTTGCTGAAAGAATGTTACCTTCTGGATCGAGCAGTAATATTCCATCACTCGTAGTATCGAGGATGTTCTGAACTTCCGAAGAGCTATTGATTTCAAGGGCGAGCGGTTCATCAATATGCAAGTCGCTGTCAGGCGCGAAAGAAAGCAGTAAAGCCTTCTCACCCTTCCAGGGGACAGTCTGCAATATTGGATTAACACTCAACTCGCTGCCCGATTTTGTGAGAATGGTTTGATCAGACGCGGTGTTTGCTGAAGAGTCTATCTCTCTTTCAAACAAAGCATCCACGCCACCGGCTTCCGCTAGCTCATCAGTGCTTTCGTATCCCACAGCATCCAGCATTTTGCGATTGGCATAGAGCGTTTCACCGCTGCGGTAGATTACTATCGCCACCGGAAGATTATCCATAATCGAAGTGTCAATGTGTGGTGTGTTGTCTTCGACCTCTGCGGGGGTGTCTTCTTCATCAGAAACCGTTGTGTCATCTGATTGTTCGTTCTCAAAAGCCTCTGTTACCTCTTCAGCTTCAAGCTCCGGCTCATCTATTTCTGGCTCAGCAGAGGATTGAGTCCTTAGTGTTTCACCAATTTCGCTGAATGCAGATGCTTCCTTATCGGTCAATCCATCCTGTTCAACGGGTGAGGGGCGGTGATTTGCAAGCTGAACTACGTTCTCACCGTTCAACCCTTCCAGAGTTTCGGTGTTGTCCTGTTCATCTTCATTGAGTTTAATCCGTGTTTCCGGCTCGGAATAGATATCGTCCGTATCATCTGCTTCGGGCTGCGCCATCGAAAGCCCTCTGGCACTTGGATCGACAACCACATCAGCAGTCCGGATCACGCCAAAGCCTTTAATGCCCTGAAAGACGCGTTCTGAATTGAATAGGGGTAAGCCAGCCAAATCAACCGGTACCGACATGTCGGTGTTTTGAATGGGCCAAAGCACGGTTTTGCCAGACCAGGTATCTGTGGAACCGAGCAATTCACCAATTTCATTGTCTGGATCAATCTGTAATTCAGCTGAAATGTCGGCCCAGTTTTTGCCTACAACTTCGGCTGCTTGCGGACCGACCACATCGGCGAGGTCTTGAGAGACGGACTGAAAGATTCCAAGGTCATCCACAGTCCATGCAAAACGCACATCTGTTTCAATATGGTCAAATTCTTCCTGATCGGTTGTGTCGATACTCTCTTTGTCAGAAATTTCGTCTTCGTCGCTCTCGAACGCGATTTCTGCCTGTTCTTCCTCGTCCACATCCTGTGTGATTGGTTCATCCACATCAGCATCGTCACTTATTTCGACTTCGTCTGATGCTTGTGACAATTCTTCCAGTGTGGACTTTTCAGGCTCAATTTCATCGACCGCTATGGGCTCTGGTTTCTCAGCCGGTTCGAAATTCTGAATTACAGCTAATATTTCACTATCAAAATTGTCGTCTTCGAAGGAAACATCGTGAGCAGTGTCGTGTTCTTCTGCTGAACTGTCTTCGTCAATTATGTTAGACGGTTCCTCGTGCTCTTCTGCCTCATCGGCGATTGAGTTTGCAACATCCTGAACAATTTCTTCATTCTGGAGCTGTTCTGTCCTCGCAAGAACAATCAAGTTGCGCCCCGGCTTATCGGTGAGTCTAGCTATTCCCACAATAACAGTTTCGCCTGACAGACTTGTTTCAGGTCTCTTGATCAGGCGATCATCCTCTGACTTCAGGCTTTCAACCAAGCTCTGTAGCGTATCCTCTTCCGGTCCTAATTCACCAAAACTCTGTGATGCTGCCAACGGTA
>CAWUJF010000264.1:0-5278 GCA_963922405.1 uncultured Hyphomicrobiales bacterium
AGGTCTTCGATGACGTGAACGGGGATTTTGATCGTGTTGCAATCTCTGGGGAAGTATCTCTACGCGATGAAGTCAAAAATGCTTCTCTACGCTTTGAAGCTAGATTTGAAGATGGCATCCAGGCCAGTGTTCGTGATCGGACCACTTATCTTCTGAGCGGTCAGTTTGGCTACCGTCAGAGCGATGATTGGAGATTTATCGCCAGCTTCGATGCAGTAATCTCTGAATCTGATCAGACAACCATCCTGGACGGTGACTTCATCGAAGGCTCTGTGGGTTACGCTTACCGTCCGGTTGACAATGACCGCTTGAACGCACTCTTCAGATACACTTATCTTGAGGATCTACCTGGATCACAGCAGGTTAACGTACAAAACCAGATCCTCGGCCCACGTCAACGTAACCATATTCTCGAGGCAGACTTTATCTACGACGTGACCGAGAGAATTTCAGTTGGTGGTAAATATGGTTTCCGCATTGGTGAGCTGGAAACTGTCCGTGGTTCCAATAGCTTTGTAGATTCCTCCGCGCACCTGGCGATTGCAAGAGCAGACATCCACATCGTGAACAAATGGGATCTATTGCTTGAAGCACGCGCTCTTTGGTTACCGGAAGTTGACCAGACGAACATCGGATATCTCGCAGGCATCTATCGTCATATCGGCAAGAACCTGAAACTGGGTGTCGGGTATAACTTCAGCAATTTCTCGGATGATCTGACCGACGTGACCTTCGATGATGAAGGCGTGTTCGTGAACGTGATTGGTAAGTTCTGATCTAACGGTTCGATCTACTGATTGAACTTATTCCGCGGCTTCCAACAGAGTGTTTTCACCCAACCAGGCTGAAAAATCAGAAAGTGCTCTGGCGCTCATCATTTTCTTTTTTGCAATGGCTTTGTCTTTGCCACGCCAACGCTTCACCCCTTCAGGTTTTTTGAGAAGGCTTTTATCAATAGGCGGCAGCAAACCAAAATTCACGTTCATTGGCTGAAATGTCCGTTTGGATTTCTCATTGCTCTCACCTGATTCATCATAGGCCACATGTCCTGTGGTGATATGATGAAGCAATCCGCCAATTGCTGAGGTAATAGGTGGCAAAGAGATGAATTGATCCCGCATCTCAGCAACAGCAAAACGTGCTGCCAGAATACCGATAGCAGCGCTTTCCACATAACCTTCGCAGCCTGTTATCTGACCTGCAAAGCGAATGTGTTTTTTAGGCCTCAACGCGAGTCTTTCATCAAGCACTTTTGGAGAATTGAGATAAGTGTTCCGGTGGATACCACCCAGCCGCGCAAACTCCGCATTTTCCAGGCCTGGAATCGTGCGGAAAATATCAGTTTGAGCCCCGTACTTAAGCTTCGTTTGGAACCCAACCATATTATAGAGCGTTCCCAGCGCATTATCCTGCCTCAACTGCACGACAGCATACGGTTTTTCATCAGGTTTATGGCTGTTTGTGAGGCCCATCGGCTTCATGGGACCATGGCGCAAAGTCTCGCGGCCACGCTCTGCCATTACTTCAATAGGCAGACATCCGTCAAAGTAAGGCACATTCTCCCATTCTTTGAATTCGGTCTTATCTCCGGAAAGCAAGGCGTCAATGAATGTATTGTACTGCTCTTCATTCATAGGGCAGTTGATATAATCTTTGCCTGTTCCGCCAGGACCTACTTTGTCATAGCGCGATTGAAACCATGCCTTGTCAAAATCAATGCTATCAAAGTGGACAATCGGGGCGATTGCATCAAAAAAAGACAGTTCTGCTTCCCCGGTTGCACTAGCAATTTCTGAAGCAAGGGAGGATGAAGTCAGCGGGCCGGTGGCAATGATTGTCTGCCCCCAATCCGAGGGTGGAAGTTGCGTGATTTCTTCACGAACAATCTCGATATTTGGATGATTTTCGAGAATTTCTGTTACTTCGTCAGAAAATGCATCCCGATCGACCGCTAGCGCACTTCCGGCAGGCACCTTGTGCTTGTCTCCACACCGCATGATCAGTGAGTTGGCTAAGCGCATTTCAGCATGCAAAACACCAACAGCATTGGTTTCCGCATCATCTGACCGGAAGGAGTTGGAACAAACCAGTTCAGCCAGACCTTGTGTCTGGTGGGCATTCGTTTTCTGGTGTGGTCGCATTTCGTGCAAAACAACGTTCACACCCAATTCCGCCGCCTGCCAGGCAATTTCCGAACCTGCCAAGCCACCACCGATTACATGTAAAGCCTTAGTCAAACTTTTTCTCCTTCGCACTTCCTTCATATAATGGCTTGCGCAAAAAACAACAACGCCCGTTACACTAATGTAACGAGCGTTGATTGTTAGGACGACTGGGAGGAGGAAAGGTCGTCCAAGTCATATCCGGTTTGGAGGGGTAACCGGATATTCTTATTATTTATCGTGTGTTGCGTGCAACTGAACGAATATCGCCGCGGCTAATACCCAGATCGTCGAGCTCACGGTTGGACAGAGCGCTAAGCTCTGAAACAGTGCGACGGTAGTTGCGCCATTTTCTGAAAGAACCGATCATATCCATTTTGTATCTCCTTAAATGTCATGCCCAGTATATAATCTGGCAAACCCGTATTTACGAGTGCAATTACGGAAATGGAGATATGCAATAACTGCAGGGCGGGATTAAGAAAAGGTTAAGAAGAATTAGGGGTATTTTCGTGGCACTGTGTCTCTAAAACGCCCCAAAAACTTCCAAATTAGACTGAGCCCAATCAGTGATTAATGAAATATTCCGCCTTTAAAAATAGCTGTTTGGCTGCTTTTCGGTTTATAAACTAAACAGGGCTTCAGTTGGTGACATATATGACGGTTGAGAAAGTTAATACGATTGTTGTGGGCGGTGGTCAGGCCGGTTTGGCAATGAGTGAGCATCTGAGTAACAACGGTGTTGAGCATATTGTATTCGAACGCGATAAAATTGCAGAACGTTGGCGAAATGCCCGATGGGATTCTCTGGTAATGAACGGGCCTGCTTGGCACGACAGATTCCCCACAAAAGAATTTTCAGACAGCGGTCCGGACGATTTTCCGGGCAAGGAAAGCGTCGTTTCCTATTTTGAAGAATTCGCCGAGCAAATCAAAGCGCCAATCCGCTGCGGTGTGGAGGTGACTTCAGCAACGAAATCAGGAGAAGTATTCCGGGTTGAGACTTCCGATGGTGCGTTTGAATCGGAAAACATAGTGGTGGCTACAGGACCGTTTCAAGTACCGGCAATTCCACCAATTGTGCCCGATCTCAAGGAAGTTACACAAATCCATTCAACTGGTTATCGCAATCCGGAACAGCTTAATGATGGGGCAGTGCTTGTGGTTGGTGCGGGTTCATCCGGATCACAGATTGCGGATGAGTTACTACGCTCCGGAAGACGAGTTTACCTATCCGTTGGGCCTCATGACCGCCCTCCCCGCAGCTATCGGGGCAAGGATTTCGTTTGGTGGCTTGGTGTTCTTGGGAAATGGCAGATGAAAACCCCGCCTGCTGGCAGAGAGCATGTGACCATTGCGGTTAGTGGGGCATATGGCGGCAAGACGGTGGATTTCCGCAACTTCGCCGAGAGAGGAATGCAGCTCGTAGGTATGACCAAGTCATTTGAGGACGGTGTTCTCACCTTCGAGAGTGACCTGGCCAACAACATAATCGAAGGCGACAACAATTATCTTTCACTTTTGAACGAAGCAGATGAATATGTTGCAAGCCAAGGGCTAGACCTGGCGGAAGAACCTGAAGCAAAAGTCATCGGTCCCGCCCCTAATTGTATGACCGAGCCTATTTTGGAGCTTGATCTGATAAATGAAGGTGTGACCACCATCATATGGGCAACAGGCTTTACACAGGATTTCAGTTGGTTGGACGCAGATACCTTTGATGAAAAAGGTAATCCTAAGCACAAAGACGGCGTATCTGATGCGTCCGGTGTGTATTTTCTCGGGCTTCCCTGGTTATCGATGCGAGGTTCATCCTTCATTTGGGGTGTATGGGAAGACGCCAAATATCTTGCAAGCCATATAGTAGGACATAAAGGCGACTAAAGGTGCCAATGGAATTAACTTCTAAGGAAATTCTCAGCAAACTCATTGCTTTCCCCACTGTTAGCAAGGATTCCAACCTGGATATTATCGAATATTGCACAGACTTATTGAAAAACGCTGGCGCGGATATTCAGATCATAAAAGACAAAACCCAACCCAAGGCCAACCTATACGCCACAATAGGCCCGAAGGATATTCCTGGCATATTACTTTCCGGGCATACTGATGTGGTCCCGGTCACCGGGCAGGACTGGACTGTTCCACCGTTTGAGATGTCTGAAAAAGACGGCAAATTATACGGTCGTGGCACCACGGATATGAAGGGTTTCGTTGCCTGTGCACTTGCTGCAGCATGCGCGGCAGGTCGATCCGAATTGACAACACCGCTGCACTTGGCTCTGTCTTATGATGAAGAGATTGGCTGTGTTGGCGTTAGGTCCATGATCAAAATGCTTGCTGGGGCACCCTTCAGACCCAGGTTCTGTATCGTTGGTGAACCCAGCATGATGTCAGTTGCCGTCGGGCACAAAGGTAAAACGGCCTGCCGAGTAACATGTCGGGGTAGAAGTGCACATTCAGCACTCGCACCAACTGCTCTTAACGCAATTCATCTCGCATGTGACACAACGTCTTTCATACGCACGCTACAACAGGAAATCGAAAACGGCAAAGCACAGGACGATGACTACGAGGTGCCGTACACAACATTGCATATCGGCCAGTTGGAAGGTGGGCGGACACTCAATATTGTACCTGATCTTGCAACGCTTGCATTCGAGATCAGAAACCTGACAGAAGATGATCCGGAGCATCTGCTGAATCGTATCCGTGAACATGCTCAGAAAATTCTGGAACCACTAACGGATGAATTTCCAGAGGCGGCCATTGATATAGAAATTACAAACAGTTATCCACCACTCAGCACGGAGAAGGATTCTGACGTTGTGAGCTTTGTCAAATCTCTGACTGGCTTGAACGCAACAACCAAGGTGCCGTTTGGGACCGAAGGTGGATTGTTTTCTTCTCAGTTGAATATCCCCACAGTAGTCTGCGGACCGGGTTCCATGGATCAGGGGCACAAGCCGGACGAATTCATAACTATCGATCAGCTATCCAGATGTGATGCGATGTTGAACGAACTCATCGAAAGACTGAAAGTCGGCATCTGACCTGCTAAAGTTCCTGAGCCAACGTCAGGTTGGCAAGTCAATTCCCCGCATTCCGTTTGAACT
>CAWUJF010000265.1:0-5251 GCA_963922405.1 uncultured Hyphomicrobiales bacterium
GAAATCCGTATTAAAAAGGCCCAATGATGGGAGAAGGTGAATTGTTATTGTTATTGTTATTGTTATTGTTATTGTCAATGTTAACCTGACAATCATTGGCGGAGCAATCGGTGGACAGCAACTGATAGATTTCCCGAACGGCAATAATCCGGTTAGCGAAGTAGGCTCGACTTTCATTCACGTTGACCGGGAGGCCGGCGATGTCCGATCTTAATCCCTGCAACTCTACTTCTAATTCAGCGAGATCTGTTCTAAGCTGATTGTTATCAATCACAGCCTGACCGATTTGATAAGCGGACTGGCCAACCTTGATAACAAGCGCCGCCTGTTTTTTGGCAAGTTCTCTGCCCGGCGAACTAGTCATGATCGAATACATTGCTTTTCGATCTTGAAACAAAACAACCGTTGCCTTTTCCAACTCATTACCGTTTTGCGCTTCCATTGCCTGATACGCGAACACCCCTGTCCCGGTTGTCACGTGGACGCCTACTGCAGCACCGATGAAGTTTGGATTTCTTGTTTGCATAGCTGTTGCAAGTACTAGGTCATTGGTACTGCGGATTGCTTTTATGGTTTCATCCTTAATGGTGGCATCATTGGCTTGGATGGCAGCCTTTGTGGCCATTTCGGCTGCTTCACGGCGACTTTGGCTAGCGGCCAGATTGTTTTCCAGTTCGCGATACATCGCCTCGATTGTGGTGTCCGGAGCGAGTTGAATGCGATTAAGTTCGGTGTCTAGCTCCTGAATTTCACTGGCAATACCGGGGCACTTTGACACGGAGACACTTGATACTTGCTCTCCTGAAAAAAACAATCTGTTCGTTGCGCATCCCGCAGCCCAGGCCGGCATCTGTTGCGTCATCCCGAAAGCTGCTGAGCCAATGATCAGACTTCTGCGTCGTACATTTTTGGTCATGGTAACTCCTTTGTATTGAGCAATATGTGAGTTTGATCCGCGCAAAAATCACACTAACAAACAAGTCTTTTTTACTATTGTTTTTTTAAATAAGCAAAATTTTATAAAATACGATGATATAAAAATATATGAATGTCTGCTTTTAAGAGTTTCGATTTAATTTGGAAACAGAGTATAATGTTATGTATATTATTGAGTGCACAGTTCATTATAATTAGTATAAATAAGTGATACCTATTAATTATTTTGAGTGCAATTTAGATTGTCTCAAATAGGAATAGCATCGTAATCACGGCTGGCTTGTTCCAATTTACTTTGCATTTTGTCGAATTCTGTTTCTGCATTTTTAATTTCGTAAGCTTCGGCAGCTTTCAGCCTATAAAATGATGTCCGTTTATTGAATGTATGAACTTTACCAAAAACATTTTGAACACCGAGCGTTTGCATATTGAGTTCATTAGCATCTATCAGATTTATCAAGTAGTCTGTGGCCTGAATTGCATTTCGAAGTGTAGTTCTATCTTTTCCCCAATAAACATCTTTAAATTTCTTGATATCAAGTTTCTCATCTTTTTCTAAGTTTACAAGAATATCCGAAACTATCGCTGGGTTCGTATTTTCTAAAAAATCTGACGCTTTATTATGGGTGAACTGAATAAGATTGGCATTTTTTTGACTTCTAAAAGTCCATAGTGCGATCAATATGCCTAAGAATGTAGCAACGTGAGCCAAAAACTGGGCTATGTTAGATAACGTATTAAACCCTTCAATTTTGACACCTTCTGTGGTTAAAATAATGGCTACTATTACTGCCGTAAAACTACTAATAAGTGCAATTTCCGGGCCTGAAAATTCTCTGTCACGTTTATTCATCATCGTTACCTCCATAAACTACAGTCAATATCCTCAATCCTATTTTTACTCCAATCCGTGTACTTGTCCGAGCCATTCTGGATCTAATCTGTCTAGGAATACTCAGTAAGCAAACTGGGAACAATCGTTATAGACGGAGCTTGATAGGAACTTGGTACGTTCGTTGGCTGCAAACTGACACTGAATTTGAATTGGACGCGAATGTCAGATCCGGGCCGTGAACGGCTTCAGAAATCAACTATTACATTGGCAGCATCACAACATCATTGAGCTCGCGCAATGTTGTCTTCTACAATATCTAAATCGATCACAGGGCAGGGTGTGCCAAAGGTCTCAATGATAGCCGTTGACTTGTGGCGTTTTGATTCAAAAATTTGATGGAAGAGCAGCTCGAAAAAATCATAGAATGAATTTGTAAATAACATATAGCTTCTTGAAAACAGCCATTAGAGCAAGACTTTAGAAAGGTCATTAAGTCTGCATAGCTGACTTTAGCTGCAATGCGTTTGAAAACTCTAAGATACTCCCTAAGCGTGTTTAGAAATTTCTAATTCTTAGAGCCAATTGCTACAAGCAACACTAGCAATTAAAATATGGGGATCCTAGAGGCTTTCTGGTTTGCTGACTTATTTCTCTGTCTACGTGCAGTATGAAAAGTAAATGACCGTCCAGGGGCGTTTGAACGGCCATCTCCTCATTGGTATAATGTTTACATCAATTGATGTTGGAATGACTAATACAAAATTTGTGCCAGAGCCCTGGATTAGCTCCATTCCAATTTAACACAATTCATTTTGCAGTTGTGATTGTTCCGTCTTGGTTGGTGAATTTTTTTGGGCCAATTTTGGTTATAGTGAAGCACTTTTCTTTGCCACCGCGAACTTTTTTCCAAGTGTTGCAAATTCGATTGCCTTTAAAACGCCAAGTCCCGGTATCTCTTTTGATGTCAAAATTAGTCTTCCATAGACGCGCTTTTCCATTTTTGCTGAACTTCACTTTCCCCTCTGCGCCATTTGGCGCCACGAAGGATAATGTCTTGCCAACATATTCTGCTTTCAAAGCCTCAGCTGTCATCGGTGCTGCAGATGCATAATTAGCAGTCAAAAAAAATGCGACCGCCATTATTGCCGTCACTATTGAGCTGATCTTCACTAGCACATAGTCGGTAATTCTAATCTCTGATTTCATGATAATTCTCCCACCCAAGGTAAGTTGCATCCTCAACTTATTTTGCATTTAGTGGACTTGGATACCCCCAAATGGGGTGGTTTTATCAACTACTTTGATAATTAAGCCAAGCAGGAGAATTGTTAACGAGTTGAATCAGTTCTGATTGTCGGCTGCAATTTGTTTTACCAAGAATTTGCTTTACATAGGTTCTAACCGTTTCAACAGATAGTTCGGTTGCATTTGCTATTTCTCGAATTGTGCATCCTTGAGCAAGGAAATTAAGTGTTTTTGCTTCTGCTGGCGTTAGTCCGAAAAGTCTACTCAAAAGCTGGTCCGTTGTTTCCAATTTGAATTTTGAGTCACAAATGTAAACTACAGCTACAGGAAGGTTTTCATCCAGATCAATAAATTTGGCAAATTGACCACCAAACCTCCCAATTGAAACCATGAGATATCCATCTGTATCATCAATCCTAACCGTATTTGGAATATCCACATCTTTTGGCAGGCCTATTGATGCACCGTTACGGATTGCGGAGCCTAATGCATCGTTGTCATTTTCTCTTTTACATCGGATTAGTTCGTGGCGAGAATATATGCTCCGGTCTGATGATAGAATGTTCTTGGCGGTATCATTCTGATAATGAATGCGCGCGTCCTTATCGACCAAGACAATACCAACAGGAAATCCATTTAAAAATTCCTGAAGTAGCTTATTTTCGTATCTTGATTTCAGAAGTGCTTGTTGAAGTGACACTGCACGCAGAACATGAGGTTGAAGTTCACTTAGCATGTTCAATTCCTCATCGTTAAAGATTTCTCGTTCTGGGCCTGAGAGAAGTGCAAAAGATAACAGATTACCATTTTCGATTGTAGAGAAGCCAATCCGCTCATTAACACCTAAAGGTTTTAGAAATTCGCTATAGAGAGGTAATTCATTAAATTGCTCGTGCCCACCGTCTATCCTCTTGTCTGACCAAACTTTATTTGGGTACTTCTCGACATGCGGCATTAGCGGATCTTGAAACGCATATTTCTGAAAACGATCAAGTTCATCATTTGGAAATCCATAAACTGCATTAAACAAGAAGCTTTGTGTCTCAAGGTTAGAGTAAATAATTTGGGCGCCTTTAACATCAAAAATTGCAGAGCAAGTTCGTAAGAATCCTTCCCAGAGCGCTGTGTCAGGAACACAATCATAAATATTTCCAATTAATTCAGAAAATTGTACAAGCTGCCTCGGATACATATCGAAATATTTCCACAATAAAAAATAATATGAACACCATTTTATTATAAATACTAACAGAATTACAGTATTTATAGATTCAATAATTTTTTAGGCTGAACTTGGTTGAAACTGTTTGATGTTTCTAATGAGCAAATAGGCATAATAATATAATAACATTCAACGTTTTCTCTAAACCAGCCCTTCTTTAATCTCTTGTCCAGACAATTGCCTTTAGCTGGCTTCTCTAACATTGATCAATAGCAAAAGTGCGGCTAACGAGAACCATATTTGTTCTCTCAGAAATTCCGGAAAACTTTCATTAGTGCGTTTCTTGTTAGTGCACTAGAGATCAGAAATTTCACAAATTCTACTTTTTATAGTTCATAGAATTTAGTTACTTTTCTACTTAAGCTCGGAAAATTTTGGGATTGTCCGCTTCTGGCAAACTTGACAGGTATACTAGAATTCTACCGAACGTCCGGCATGGACCTTGAGCCCCTTAAGAATTCAATTGTTATATTGGCAGCATCACAACCGAATTAAACTCTTAGTTTTAAACCAGTTTGCCGCGGGCCTCGACTGGGATAATGTCAACAATCTCATTGCCTCGCACAGCTATCAACTGATCCACCATATTCACAGCGACACAAACATGGTTTGGTATTACCCGCACAATATCACCAACTGATGGTTTTTTGTTACATTGCGTTAAGTCTAGAAATCCATGTTCTTCCGCAAACTTATGAATACGAGCGTTAGGGTGTTCTAAAATATAGCCGAAGCCATTAAGACCACCGGTGTCTGAAGTGAGTGTCTTAGAGCCTGCATCCAAGATGCCTCTGTCTTCCCCGCCACGACTAACAACGCTGGTAAATACCTGAAATGCGCAATTATCAAGCGATGCTACTCCGGCTTCGATCATCATTAGATCATTGAAAATACACGTTCCTGCTCGATGCTCTGTTGCACCTTTCAACTTTCCAATGTTGTGAAAATTGGGTGTTCCTCCAGTAGAAACAATCTCAGGAGGCATGCCAATAGAAGCTAGTTCAGCTGAAACC
>CAWUJF010000266.1:0-5235 GCA_963922405.1 uncultured Hyphomicrobiales bacterium
ATCGCCTTTGACGATGAAAGCGGTGAGGTGCTCTGGTCCTTCCAGACAGGCTCCGGCATCGTTGGTCAGCCCATCACATGGGAGCAGGATGGTGAGCAGTATATTACCGTGATCTCCGGCTGGGGTGGCGCTGTTCCGCTCTGGGGTGGTGAAGTGGCCAAGAAGGTGAACTACCTCAATCAGGGTGGTACACTTTGGACATTCCGCTTACCAAAACAACTCGCCTCATCGAACTGATCTAGGCTCAAAGAATTCCCGGCGGGTTAAGCCTGCCGGGATATCAAACTGAACTTTCAACAATAGGGCGAATTACAACCTGCTTCGTTTCGAGGTGGAACGGTTTCTGTCACCCTGAAAACGGCAAACTCTCTGGGAGCGATTGACTGAAATGCAACCGAGCGCCATGTTTATGTCAAAAGAAAACGAATGGTTGGATTCTATGGTTCGATTTTTAATCATCGATGATCATCCCCTTTTCAGGGAGGCGTTACACAGTGCGGTTCAGTTAGCCTATGAAGGCGCAGAAATTGTCGAAACAGCATCATTGGCTGAAGCTGTAGCTGTGCTTAATTCCCAAGATGGATTTGATCTTGCCTTACTTGATCTGAAAATACCGGACACGGTTGGTTTTGATGGCTTGCTAGAACTGAGGACGCTGTACCCTCGTCTGCCGATCGTTGTGGTATCCGGTCATGAGGACCCAGAAATAATTCAGACCTCACTGTCTTACGGTACAGCTGGATTTATTCCCAAATCCACAAAGAAAGATGAGCTTACAGAAGCCATCAAGTCAGTTATGGATGGTAATATCTTCGTTCCGGCCAATTATCAGGAGCCCGTATCAAATGGTGATAACCGGGATGAACGTGCAGAAATTATTAGGAAACTTGGCTCATTCACGCCGCAGCAATTGCGGGTAATAAAGATGCTCCGCGATGGACTATTGAACAAGCAGATTGCTTATGAGTTACAGGTTGGGGAGACAACGGTAAAAGCTCATGTGTCCGAAATTCTTAAAAAACTGGGTGTAAACAATCGGACCCAGGCTGCCATGGAAATATCCAAACTCAGAAGCAATGATTTTGATGAACTCAACGGCGAGTTCGATATCTCCGGTTAACCAGCCAGATGGCTTAGCAATGCTCTCAGTTGAGCAGGCTTAATCGGTTTGTGCATCATCTCCATGCCCAGTTTTTTTGCTTTTTGAACCACTGATTTATTCGGATCAGCAGTGATTATCAGTGCCGGAATTTCACATTCAGAAAATTCTCTCACCTTTTGGATCGCATCAGTTCCCAGGTCTCCAAAATCCAGATTTTGATCCGCAATTATTACATCAGGTACCCAATCATCGCTGCAGGCAAGTTTGATCGTTTCGTCAACAGTTCGGGCAATTTTCGTCTTACAACCCCAGCTTTCCAAAAGTGTCTGCATAGCTGCAATGCCATCAGGATCGTTCTCAATAAGCAATACTTCCCGGTTTTTTATCCCAGCCATAACAGGCTCAGTTTGGACTTCGTTGATTTCATCCAAAGCAGGCACATCATCCGAACGGGGAACTCGTAAGCTAAACCGCGTGCCCCGCCCCACTTTTGAATTCATAGCTAATTCATGACCAAGCGTGGTTGCCAAACGCTTTACAATGGACAAGCCGAGACCTAGACCAGAATTCGCTTCTCTATCATGCCCGTTTGGCAAGGCGCCACGGTGAAATTCCTCAAACACATTTTGCTGTTGATGATCAGGAATACCGTTACCTGTATCAACCACCTCCACTTGGAGATGATCGCGTCGTTTCCTGATTGCAATAAGAACACCACCCGATGAAGTATAACGAAGTGCATTCGAAATCAGGTTTTGAAAAATCCGCCGGAGCATGGTCCTATCGCTTCGGACAGCTAGAAATTCATCACAACGGATCCTGAGCTCCAAGCCTTTCTCATCCGCTATTGGAGAAAAGTCTGATTGGATCCCATCCAGAATTTGCCAGAGGGGAAACTCTTCAAATCGTGGTTTTACGATACCGGCATCAAGCTTGGAAATATCAAGCAATGTGCTCAATAGTTCGCTCATGGTTTCCAGAGATCTTTCCACCTGTTGAACAAGCTCTTTGCCCAGTTCTGTATTTTGCAGGTCAGACAAAACGGAAACAGACAATAACGCTGCATTGAGTGGCTGAAGCACATCATGGCTCGCCGCTGCCAGAAACTTGGTTTTCGACAAGTTAGCAATTTCTGATGCCTCTTTCGCAGCTTCCAGTTCAGCATTGGTTTTTTCAAACTGACGCAACGCGACGGTTAGTTCGTCAGTCCTGCGTTTGACCTGTCCTTCAAGACTGATAGCAGTTTGAAAAAGAGAAAAAGCATTGCCATGCTGATCCATGGAGCTTTCCACGCGCGAAATCAACGCTCTATTTATCTTCTTGAGACGTTCCACATCATCAATAAATTCAAGAGACATTTTTAAGCTCCTGAGTGGTCGATTTACCGAAAGCAACACCAGTAAGTGTTTGATTTAGATGCATAGATTGATATTGCTCGCCATAGGTATTGAAACCAATAATATTGTTCTCTTCATAAATTTTTGAAATTCGGTGGGTCACCTGTCGGTTTCTCGCATCAATCTGACGCAGCACACAATCAAAACCGAGTACAAAGTCTATGTCCCCCAGGCTTTCTTTCAAATCCTGCATCTTGCTGTCAGTAGTGCGAGCCATGCCCGTGGGTTCAGCTACAGTAAGTACAATACCGTCATCAATTGCGCAAAAGAATGTCAACGAACCATCGTCATTCACCTTCTGGATTGATCTGCAGTAATATTCACCGCCAACCCGAACAACAAGCGGGTGTGAGGCAAAACTCTGCGGTGTAAGAGACTCTGGATCTGTGCCAATAATTTCTGCATAGGTTATAGCTGCAGGCGCACCATTAAACTCGTGTACGATACGCTTGTCGGGTTCGGATTCGGTTACAATCAACTTTTTTGATGTGGGAACAAAATTTTCGGTCTTAAACACTTCCACAGGCAATCGGGATTTGATCTGAAGGATGATGGCATTGCCTTCGAGTATTTCGCCATTGAGCACCAGGCTGGTTTCATTAAAATCCAGACTGTCTCCTGCAGATCCGCCCAACAATGGAATATCATCAAGGCCCCAGTGCAAAGCGGCGGTTATTGCCTCTTCCATGTACGACATTCCGTCCATCAGGCAGATTACGAAATTGTAGGACGGATTGCTTTCATCCGTTTCAGAAAAAAATGCACTTTTCATTGCATGCACTTTCGACACCACGTCCTGCATATTGTTTGTGTCTTCACGTGTAATTTCGAAGGGTTGAATATCAAATATGTCTGCGGGAAATAAGATAACCATAATCTCCCCATCTGAAATTCCGTCCGGTGTTATTTCTCCTGCCGTTGAACAAGCTGCAAACGGAATATCCGATGCCGTGTCTCGCATCAGCTCGCATATGTCATTTGCATTCCAGTGATTTTTTGAAAAAAACAGTAGAGCGAATGAATAATTTTCCTGCCTAAGCTTGGCAGATAAATCGTTTTCTAGCTCAGCCAGCTCACCGGGACCGCTAAAAAGGCAAACAACGCCACTCGCAAACTCTTTGCGTCCAGATTTCATTTAGTCTCCTCCACGGCGGTCGTCTCAAAACAGAGACACCGCACACCGACATACTTCCATTTCCGAAACGAATTCGCAATGGTGGATTTGATTGCAAGGCGACCGAAAGTACAGTTTGCTTTTGGAGTGATAATTTTCATTATCTAAGCAAGGCTCATGGGAGGAGTTGATCTGCCGCTTTTTTGCGTGCTGATCATGTTTTGCTTGTAAGATTGCAATCGTGGCTGTTAAGCTTCTTCCTAACATTGAAAGTCGTGGCCGTGAGGGTGCTGTGTCTTTCATATAATTAATTGATTTTGAGGAGGAGATTGAATGACATCAATTACAATGACAGTGAATGGCCAGGAGGTCAGCGGGGACGTAGAAGACCGCACTCTTTTGGTTGAGTTCATTCGCGAAAATCTGAGGTTAACTGGTACCCACGTTGGCTGTGACACATCGCAGTGTGGCGCTTGCGTCGTGCACGTTGATGGAAAGGCCGTAAAATCCTGTACCATGCTTGCTGCACAAGTTGACGGCAGCGAAGTCACCACAATTGAAGGCTTGGCGAACGGTGAACTCCACCCAATGCAAACTGCTTTCAAGGAAAATCATGGATTGCAGTGTGGTTTTTGCACGCCTGGAATGATCATGGCCGCCACTGACATGGTCAATCGATTGGGCAAGGATCTGGACGAAAAAACCATTCGGGCTGAGCTTGAAGGGAATATCTGTCGCTGCACAGGTTATCATAACATCGTTAAAGCCATCCAGGATGGTGCATCAAAAATGTAATTGACCCAAGGGTTTTATCCTTGATGAGGAGGAGAGGAATATGAGTGAAGGTATTGGCGCACGAGTGCTGCGCAAAGAAGATAAGAGGTTTATTACCGGGTCAGGTAAGTACACCGATGATGTGAAGAACGATAACCAGTGCTATGCAGCTTTTGTTCGTTCACCTCATGCCCATGCGAAGGTGACCGGAATAAACAAGTCAGCTGCTGAAGGTATGGCTGGCGTGAAAGGCGTGTTGGATGGTCAGCAACTGACCGGTGACGGCATTGGAAACATCATTTGTGGTTGGGCAATCACATCGAAAGATGGTTCCCCGATGAACATGGGTGCATGGTCAGCTCTTGCCACAGATACTGTCCGTTATGTGGGTGATGCTGTTGCCGTAGTAATTGCAGATAGCCCAGCTAACGCGAAAAGTGCTGCAGAGGCAGTGGAGGTGAGTTATGACGTACAGCCTGCCATTACCAATGTGGAAGATGCGATTGCATCAGGTGCACCGCAAATTCACCCTGAAGCACCAAACAACCTGATTTATGATTGGGAAATTGGTGACCAGGCTGCCACAGAAGCAGCCCTTTCAAGCGCTGCTTATATCTGCGAAATGGACATCACCAACAATCGTGTTGCTCCAAACCCAATGGAGCCGCGTTCAGCAGTTGCCACATATGATGCAGCAGAAGATCACTACACGCTATACACCACATCGCAAAACCCGCATGTGGCGCGTTTGGTTTTATCTGCATTTTATCAGGTTGCACCAGAGCATAAGCTAAGAGTTATTGCACCTGATGTGGGTGGTGGATTTGGTGCCAAGATCTACATCTATC
>CAWUJF010000267.1:0-5231 GCA_963922405.1 uncultured Hyphomicrobiales bacterium
TCTCTGCCTCATCTCTGCGATCATGTCACTGGGCGTCAACATCCAATGGGGATATGCTG
Organism: uncultured Hyphomicrobiales bacterium; assembly: GCA_963922405.1. GTDB lineage: Bacteria > Pseudomonadota > Alphaproteobacteria > Rhizobiales > Rhizobiaceae > JAALLB01. The sequence continues at coordinate 60 of CAWUJF010000267.1, forward strand.
GACTGCTGAATGTTGGTGTTATGGGATTTGCTGCCCTTGGCGGACTTGCAGCAATCATTGTGTCGATGCCCGCAGTACCAGCAGCAATCAATGCCGGTGGAACTGGAATTCTGCTTTCTGTAATTTGTGGTGCAATTACAATCGCAGCTATTATCTTCATTTACACACGGATGCGCGGGCTATCTCGAGGCCTTACAATAACAGTTGTAGGTATCATCGGTTATTTCATCGCCCGATCATTTTTCGATCCAGCTGTAGAAGCGATTGAGCGAACTGATGCAGCACTCACCGGAAACCTGGGCGGTTTTGGCATGCCCATCATATTCTCGTGGTTTGTTGGTGGCCTGCTTGCCGCGGGCGCGGCATGGTTAGTGGGTAAAATTGCGCTTGGGCTTCGCTCTGATTATCTGGCGATTGCAACGCTTGGCATATCGGAAATCATCATCGCCTTCCTGAAAAACGAGGACTGGCTAACCCGAGGCGTTAAAAATGTCATCGGCTTGCCGCGTCCAGTTCCGTTTGAAGTGGATCTTCAAAAAGCCCCTTGGTTTCAGGAACTTTCGGCCAATATCGGCATTTCGGCAGTCGAGTTCTCATCCTTGTTTGTGAAACTCTGCTATGCGGGGCTGTTTTCCATTGTTCTACTGATAATTCTGTATTTGTCCGAAAAGGCCCTTAATTCTCCATGGGGTAGGATGATGCGTGCGATCCGTGACAATGAGGTCGCCGCAGAAGCCATGGGCAAAGACGTCAAGGGACGTCACCTTCAGGTCTTTATATTGGGCTCTGCCGTTGTGGGTATCGCAGGCGCCATGCTTACAACTTTGGATGGGCAGTTTACACCAGCCTCCTACCAACCGCTCCGCTTCACGTTCCTAATCTGGGTTATGGTGATCGTAGGTGGATCAGGAAACAACTGGGGCGCAGTACTAGGTGGCTTTGTAATCTGGTTCTTCTGGATTGAGGCGGAGCCAATGGGCTTGTGGCTCATGGAAACAATCACCGCAGGCATGGCAGAAGACAGTCCTCTGCGAGAACACCTCTTGAAATCTGCCGCTCATATGCGTCTAATGACAATGGGGCTGATATTGTTATTGGTATTGAGATTCACTCCGAAAGGACTGATACCGGAAAAGTAGCATGAGCGGGAAACAGGAAGGCTCAGTCAATCAGGGGAAGACGGAAAAGCCGCGGAAATCTCTTTTGCATAAGCTTAGAGAATTCTTTGCTCTCGCTCGCCTTGTGGGTTTTGTAGCGCTTGCACTGTTCATTGCACTTCGCATCAATGATCCAGCTTTCGTTCAAACCATCCGCCTTCAGGGATTTGACTATCTCCAACGCCTGAAGCCTCGTGAATACACAAAGCAACCTGTCGCAATCGTTGACTTGGACGAAGAGTCCTTTCGCAAATTCGGCCAATGGCCATGGCCACGAACTCTTATTGCGCATCTGATCGATAGTCTGGCGAAACGCGGTGCAATCGTAACCGGTTTCGATGTGATCTTCTCAGAGAGAGATCGCATGTCCCCCACGCGAATAGCTGAAGACAACAAGACCCTGCCACTCTCAGTAAAAAATGATCTTCGTGCAATGCCGGACAATGAATTGGTCATGGCACGTTCAATGCAAAAGCACCGTGTGGTTTTGGGTCAAACCAGTGTCCGGCAGGGACGCGATGTGAGCGAAGATGAAAAAGATATCAAGGACGCGAGTTTTGCATCCATTGGCCCGGATCCACGACAATATCTTTTTAGATGGCCGGATCTTGTAGAAAACGTTCCAGAGTTAGAGGAATCAGCCGCTGGACGTGGCGTGTTTACCGTAAAGACTGACCCTGACGGCGTGTTCCGCAGAGTACCGTTAGTAATGTTGATGCGGGGTAAAATCCGAATGACCCTGTCCACAGAGCTGCTTAGAGTAGCAACAGGCGGAGATAGTTTCGCGATTAAATCCAATGAAGCTGGAGTAGAAGGTGTTGTTGTCGGTGGCAAACTCGTAGAAACCGATGGTAACGGCCGCGTCTGGCCGTATTTCACTGAAAGTGACCCATCCCGCTATATTTCAGCTTCCTCGATACTGGATGGCAATGTGGACCCGAAACGCATTAATGGACACATTATCATTGTGGGCACATCGGCTGTGGGATTGTAAGATTACCGCTTGATGCCGCTTGGAGTCACAGTGCCCGGAGTGGATATTCACGCCCAGGTTCTGGAAAACATTCTTACAGGGCAAATGTTGACGAGACCAGCCACTTCAACACTCGTGGAGATATTGCTGACATCCCTCGCAGGCATAGCGATTATTCTGATTGTTCCAAAAATTGGAGCTGTCTTGGCCTTCGCATTTGCCGTACTCACGATCGCCAGCTTTTTGGGTTATTCCTGGTGGAGCTTTTCAGCGAAACTGCAATTGGTCGATGCCACCTTCCCCGTCATCACTACCGGCGCGTTGTTTATCATCGCGGCAACCGCAAACTACATTAGGGAAGAGCAGCAAAGGAACCAGATCAGAGGAGCCTTCGGACAATACCTCTCCCCCGCTCTCGTTGATCAGTTGAGCGAAGATCCCGATCGACTTGTCCTGGGCGGTGAAACTCGTGAATTATCTGTTCTTTTCACAGATGTACGCGGCTTCACAACAATTTCGGAAAGCTACAAGGATTATCCGCAAGGCTTGACCCAACTCATGAACGTCTTTCTCACCGAGCTGTCACAGCCAATTCTCAACCGGAATGGAACGATCGACAAATATATGGGCGATGCCATTATGGCATTCTGGAATGCGCCTCTGGATGAGGAAGATCATGCCCGTCACGCTTGCCTGGCCGCATTGGAAATGATTGAAAACGTTGCTGCTCTCAACGCTAAGCGCGAAGTGGAACTAGCCAACAGCGAGACTGAAACTTATCACGCCATCAATGTGGGTGTTGGCATTAACACAGGCCCCTGTGTGGTTGGAAACATGGGGTCCAACAACCGGTTCGACTACACAGCTCTAGGAGATACAGTCAATCTTGCCTCGCGTCTGGAAGGCCAATCAAAACCATATGGCCTTCCGATCGTTATTGGTTTCAACACGGCTGAGTTAATGATGGATGAGCTTGCAATTTATGAAATCGACTTGATCCGCGTGAAGGGTAAGAATGAACCAGCTCAAATCTATGCCCTGGCAGGTGATGCTGAATTTGCCCAGACAGATGACTTCAAAGCCTTCCGGGCAATGAACAAAGCCATGATTTCAGCCTACAGAACACAAGACTGGACATCTGCTTTTGAAGCACTGGAAATGATGGAAGGTCTCGGCGAAAAACTCGGTCTCACGCTTGAAGATTACATCTTCATTTATGAAACACGCATAGCTGAATTTCGTGCAAATCCTCCCGGCCAACACTGGGATGGTGTCTATACCGCCACTTCAAAATGATCGTTCAACCATTCAAGTAATTTTCTTTGCGCTGGGAGCAATTCATTTTCCCGATTTCTCAGATTGTCCCGCAACGTGGACAAGTCTTCCAATGTATCAACGTCCTGTTGAGGGTCCATGCGGATCAATTCTATACCACGATCCATTAGTCTGGACTCTAAATCTTCCAGAGTTTTCGCATCACTATAAGTAACCGCTTCCCATATTTCCCGGCTCACAATGTCCCTTGAAACGAAGAGAAAAAAACCACCATCAAATGCTGGTCCACATACGGCTTTATCTGGATTCGCCTCAAATTTTGCCAGTGCTTCGAGGATTATTTCAACAGACAGTTGCGGACTGTCGGTGCCCAGAAACATAACTGCATCATGAGATTTGAAGAGTACCTCGGAAACATTTGCAAGTCTCTCACCGAGCCCTCCCTCCCCGGTCCAAATTGCCGGAAAAGCACTCCATCGCGGAAGTTCTGGCGCATCCTTTTCAGCTAATGTCCAATGAACAGTAACCGCTTCATTCAGCATTTGCAGATTTGTCATCACCGCTTCAATTGAAGCAACGCTTAACTCGTAGAATTCAGTGGCCTTTTCCTCGCCAATGCTTGCCGCCAAACGCGTTTTGACCGGCGAGAGCTCGGGCGTTTTTGCAAAGACTGCGACGGCACATTTCATCCGAAAATCCTTTTCCTGATCAGCAGGAAAAATTGAGGTGCAGCTTGCGTAATCGTCAACCACACATGCCGAAGCGTTGTATTGGCCCATCCCCTGTCGCGATACTTTCTGGCACTGGTATAGATCTTTGTTCCCGTTGACAAAACCTGATACCCCTCCTGCCTAACCTTCCAGGTTAGAATATGATCCTCACCAAACCGCACATCCTCACGATACCCACCCAACTTGAAAAACAAATCTTTGGGAATGAGAAATCCCTGATCACCGAAAGGCATTTTGAGTAAGTCAGAACGCCAACGCACAGCCCTCGCATTAAGGCTCATCATCTGCGGGCCATCGTCCGAAAAGGCCAGGTCGTGATAAAACAAAGCCTGTTTATCAGACTCTATCAGCTTTAAAACTGTTGGAATGGTTTCCTTCGTCAAACGGCTGTCGGCGTGTAAAAACCAAAGCCATTCATACTTGGCAGTTCTTGCTGCAGTATTCATTTGCTGAGCACGACCAGGCTTACCAGAGACTTCCAGCACCTTGTCGGTCGCATCGAGGTTCATGGTTTCACCGTCTTTTAAGGAGAGAATTATCTCGCTGTTGTCAGTTAGTGAGGATAGTTCGCTCACCAAACCTTTCCAGGAAAGTTCATTGGGTGCCAAGGGTATGATCACAGAAACCCCGACCACGATTACTAAGCCCTGAGAACTTCCAGCATCGCCAGTTGTTTTTCATCCAATGCGCTGTCTGGTGTAAGCACTGCCATTGCAAGCGCTTTGCGATATTCCTCGTCCAGTTCAGGCAAAGGAGAATTGAGGAGTTCCAACAGAAGCTGCTTTGCGCGATCAAGACTAGCGCCAAATCGCTCAATCACTGCCTGTACCGTGACGTGACTGTCTGGATCATCAAGCCAGCAGTCATAGTCTGTTGCGATACAAATTGTAGCATAGGAAAGTTGCGCTTCACGGGCCAGAAACACTTCCGGTACGTTGGTCATACCAACCAGATCGCATCCAGCGTTCCGCATGAAAAAGCTCTCTGCCTTGGTGCCAAGTCTTGGCCCTTCAACACAGGCATAGGTTTTGTCCTC
>CAWUJF010000268.1:0-5212 GCA_963922405.1 uncultured Hyphomicrobiales bacterium
CGGAAGCTATTTCTGCGGATGAAGAGCAATCAAGGGTCGTACCCGTTATCAGAGCTCTTACTGGCCTGAAGGGAGTGTACCTTTCTATAGACACATACAATGCCACCACAGCCCATATTGCACTGGAAGAGGGTGCCCATATTGTCAACGATGTATGGGGGTTTCAAAAAGATCCTGATATTGCAGAAGTGGCAGCAAAGTTCAGAGCAGGGTGCTGTGCCATGCATACGGGCCGCGACCGCAGTAAGAAAAAAGATGTAATTGAAGATCAGAAGGCATTTCTCGAACAATCTGTGAAGACAATGCGAAATGCAGGCATCAGTGATGATTCCATTGTTTTGGATCCCGGCTTCGGGTTTGCCAAAGATGCTGAAGAGAACATCGCACTGCTTTCCCGGTTCGAAGAACTGCATGGATTGGGCTTTCCACTGCTCGTGGGGACCTCAAGAAAGCGATTCATAGGGCATGTGACGGGTCGCGAAGAGGGGGATCGCGATATTGGCACTTCGGCGACAAGTGTCGTCGCTCGCATGAAAGGTGCTGCAATATTTCGGGTTCATGATGTGGCAACGAATGCGGATGCATTAGCAATTGCTGATTCAGTACTTGGCAATACGCTTGTAGAGGGATAATAGGGCTTTGAAAGCAAACTGGGCAGGTTTGCTGTAAGGGTAGTGAGTAATGGCTAAATACAAGATAACACTTAAAAACTGCGCTTTCTTTGCGCGTCATGGGGTTTTCAACGAAGAAGAAACTTTGGGCCAACGGTTCTTCGTTGACGCTGTTCTGGATGTGGATGGTGGGACTGCACTAGATGAAGATGAAATTGAGGGAACCGTCGACTATGGAACTGCTTTCCAAGTAATCGAGAGCATTATAACCGGCAAACGCCGATTTCTTATCGAGGCGTTGGCGCTCGAGACCGCTCGCGCTTTGTGCAAGTAATTTCCCATGATAGAGAAGGCCGAGGTTACCATCAGAAAACCGAACGCACCTGTTCAGGGTGTGCTTGATCATGTGGAAGTAACAGTCACGCATGCACCCAATGGCTGATGAGACAAAAGCATATATTGGGCTAGGCGGAAATGTAGGTGACGTGGCCCAACACATGCGAGAGGCAATCCAGATACTGAACAAAAATGATGCAATTGAATTTGTATCTGTTTCGTCTGTCTACAAGACCCCTCCCTGGGGCATCACCGATCAAGACTGGTTTCTTAATGCATGTGTTGGCGTAAGGACAACACTGAACCCACGCCAATTGCTTGAGGCGTGTCAATCCATTGAAAAAGAACTGAAACGGGAACGCGACGTCCGTTGGGGCCCCAGAACCATAGATCTGGACATACTGGTATACGGCGACCTTGAGATCAAAGAAGAAGGGCTGGAAATTCCACATCCAAGGACCAGCGAGCGGGCATTTGTATTAAAACCGCTAGCGGATATTGCTCCGGAAATCCTCCTGGATGGAAAAAAGGTCTTGCAATGGTTGAATGAAGTGGATCAGAGTGAAATTCAACTCGTGGAAATTGAACTCATCTGAGCTTCTAATCTAGTTCAATGAGCCGGTAATTACCTTGCCGGATTGGCGACGTAAATTCATCCCGATAACAGGGATCAGCGTCTGGTTGTGCTTGACGGAAATAGTGACCTTCAGATGTTTCGGATCACTCAGGTTAGCGACCATAATCCCGTTGAGGTTCTTTCGTTTGATATCAACCACAAGCCGGTTTTTCGTAAAGCGGCCACCGCGCACATCCATGCCGTCACCTTTGGCGCCATCAAGAAACTTCCCGATATACTGCCCAGCTGTTTTAATAATATCAGCATTCATCTTTTGGGTAAAAACACCCACACGGCATGAACCGTCCACATTCATACCCACATCCTGAGTTGGGTTTGACCCATCAAAAGTACAAACAAACTTGGTACCTTTATATTTACCCGCAACAATTTCACCCGGTCCTTTCCATTTTCCCTGAATTCCATGGAAAAATTCGGTGTCGGAAGCATGAGAGTTAGCAGTAAAAGAAAGGCATGCCAGAACTGTCAGGGCAAACTTGGACAAACGCATAACGGGGATCCTGTTAAAATCTGAAGGCAAGCATCAGCGAAAATGGTTAACCAACCGTTCAAGTTATTTCTTAAATCTTAGATTTCTCGGGTTGCAAGTTGCGTGTTGCCAATAAACTACAGTTGAGACGGTATCAGGGCTTCTATCATGATGCCGGACCTTTGCTGTATCTCACTCCAATTGGTGAAGTCAAAGTCGATAACACTCACAGTTGCGGTGGGATATTTGTAAGCTATTGCTGCAATCGATTCTTCATTTCCACTACCCGGCATAGAGGCGGCTAGAGAGCCGCACATTGGATTATGTCCAATTATCATTACAGATGGATGTTCACCCAATTCCTGCAGCAATTCGATATAGTCGGATAATCCACTCGAATAAAGTTTTTCTGTAAATCTGATCTCCGGCTCCGGATCCAGATAATCAAGGATGTTATCCAGGGTTTCACGCGTTCTGGTTGCAGAGGAACACAGGATCAGATCTGGAGAATAACCTTTGGAAGACAGAGACTTACCAATTTTCAAACAATCGGAAATGCCACGATCATTAAGTTCACGGTCAAAATCTCTGGCACCTGGAACAGCCCAGGAGGATTTGGCGTGACGCATAACATAAAGTCGGAGCATAAGATTCGTCTTTCCTATAATGGGACAAGTGAAATCATGGATATTAAAAATTTTCAAGTGTGCGTGCGGAGTTATCATTGGACCCATGACAAGAAAGTTTTGTCTACAGAACAGATTTTGTCTTGAGTGGTTGTTCTCTGGCGGCTATAAGCTCGCATATATGATAACCGGGTCCCCAAGCCCAGAATCAACAATGAATGAGGTTCCAATGGGAATTGTAGAACTCGACATCGATTATCGCCCTAGCGATGACGAGCCGTTCATGAATGATAAGCAAAAAGCCTACTACAAGCGTAAGCTTGAGGATTGGAAGGCTGATATCCTGCGTGAATCCAAATCCACGATTGCTGCTTTGCAGGATGAAAGCGATAAAATGCCAGACGCTGCTGATCGCGCTTCATCAGAGACGGACAGATCAATCGAGCTCCGTGCCAGAGATCGTCAGCGCAAACTGATCAACAAGATTGATTTGGCGTTAAAGCGGATCGAAGACGGGTCTTATGGGTATTGTGAGGACACTGGCGAGCCTATTGGTTTGAAAAGACTGGAAGCCAGACCCATCGCTACTTTGTCTATTGAAGCGCAAGAGCGCCACGAGAGACGAGAGAAAATATACAAGGACGACTAGTATATTTTCTCAAGTCAGCATTTGACCGATGCTTTAAGCTGTTTCTCTTGTAGCCCCTGACAATTCGTCAAGCAGTCGCTGCATCTCATCTTCAGTAGAAGTTCCGCTATTATTCTTGGTAGGATCTTCTATGACCTGCGGCCCTTCATCAGGCTGCTGCTCAACCTCAGCTGTCACGGCTGGTTCTACAGCAGCAACTTCCTCAGCTTCCGGCACTGTATCGGCAATCTCGGAATCTGACTCAATATCCATCGCCACTTGAGGTTCAGGAGCCGCATCGTCAACAGGGATATCACCGGTGGACACCTGAATTTCTTCCTCTGTCGGTGCTAAGTCCTCTGTATTGAGTGTCACCTCAAAGTCATCAGAATCGCTCACTGTCGGTACTTCAACAACTACCTCATTGTCTGAAGCCTCAATATCGTCCGAAGCTTCTTCGATCGAGGCCTTTTCGATTTCAGGTTCCGGAACGCCGATAGCAGCGGTCACAGCTTCTTCGATGGCTGCTACTTCAGGTTCTTGCGAAGGGGCTTCAGGTGCTGCAGAAATCGCTTCAACGACTTCGATTTCACCGGAACTTTCAGGGTTATCTGACAAATTGATCGACCCATCTGATGACTCGACGCTCTCGGTTGATACCGTTTCACCCGCTTCCGGTTCTTGCGATACGGTAGGGGTATCTTCATTGCTTGCTGTCTCTACAACAACATCCGCGTCGCTTTCTTCCTTCTCAGCAGTTTGTTTATTCTTGTCCTGCTTGTTACCAAACAAGCTACCTGTAATTTTGGAAATAACTGGTTCAGCCACAGCAGCTGCAGCCACAGTTGCCGCACCAGCTGCTACGGTAGTTTTCTCAGAAGGCTTTTCTTCTGCCGTTTCCACTGGCTTCTCAGGCTCTGAGGGTGCTTTTGTTGGTTTGGAAACAGGAGCTGCCGGAGCTTCTGGTTCCTTTGCCACAGCTGCCACCGCAACTTGTGGTTTTTGTTCAGGCTCCTGAACTTCCGGCTTTGCTTCAACCGAAGTATTAGCCGGTTTTGGAGGATGGGTTCGAACCTGTGGCTGAGTGGCCACTTGCCCAGGTTTCTTGGCAGGCATTTTCGCGCGGACAATTCCGCTCTCGACAACAAGATCACTGCCGCCACCAATCAATACCAGATGCTCAATATTGTCTCTTCTGATAAGTACAAAATACCGTTTGTCATCCACCCGGGTTGAATCTGTGATGGACAGCCTTGGTGTTCTGTTCTTATTGGCTTTTCTGGTCGGTGCACTGTTGATTTGTCGGACTATCCAGAAAATCAGGATCAAACAAATAACCAATGCAAAAGAAATGGCAACGAGCTGTACACCTTGTCCCTGCTCGCCGCTGAATAGAGATTGAATATACTCCATACTAAAATACTCCCCGCAATGTGAGCTCAACCCTAGCCTTATCGCGGAGCCCGTTCACCGCATCATTGTTACAAAAACAAACCACATTTTTGGATAAAATGGCGCCCCAAAAGTGCATTTGCAGACGTCAAAACTTAACAGATAACTAATATCACTTCAATATTGCCTGTCGGAAGTGGACAAGATGCCAACTGAGCAAAAAAAACGGTTTCAAAAAGCGCTAGGTGATAAGGTTCGACTAGGCGAATCGATTCTCCGGGTAAAGAGCGCATGAAAACACAGCAGCTTTCAAAAAAAGATAAGGGTTATGAACCCTTTATCGATGAAGTGGGAGAAAGCTACACGACCTTTAGATTTCTGTTGTTCGGCATATTCCTGGTTATTGGAGTAGCGCTTCTAATCCTGTTTGGACCGGACAGGTTAGGAGAGCCTGTCTTTCTGGCCAATTTTGGGGTTTATGCCAGTGTGGCCATTTTTTTAATGTTTGCATTG
>CAWUJF010000269.1:0-5205 GCA_963922405.1 uncultured Hyphomicrobiales bacterium
ATACAATTGGTTTAACAACCAGGATAACGATACAGAAAACAAGAGTTTGCATCGGAAATAGTCATGACAGAACAAACCATTGGAACTGATCAAACAGAACCAAATTCCGTAGATTTTTCTGCGTCAGAAAGTGCAATTCCGGCTGATGAAATGCAGCGCATGACTGGCGATATCATAGCGGCGTTGAAAACTGTCTATGATCCAGAAATTCCAACAGATATATACGAACTCGGTCTGATTTATAAAGTTGACATAGAAGATAACCGTTTGGTGAAAGTCGTAATGACAGTCACCGCACCGGGATGCCCCGTAGCTGGCGAAATGCCCGGTTGGGTGCAAAATGCTATTGCTGGCGTTCAAGGCGTCATGGATGTGGAAGTGGAGATGGTCTACGATCCACCGTGGACACCAGAACGTATGTCTGAAGAAGCGCAAGTAGCACTAGGCTGGTATTAATAAATCTGAATTACTATATTCAAATAGAATATGGAGAAACCAATGTCTGGATTTGAAGTCATTACACTTACACAAGCCGCAGTAGATCGTGTCGGAGAGATTATGGATTCCAACCCGGACGCAAAGGGTATCCGAATTGGTGTCAAGAATGGTGGTTGCGCCGGAATGGAATATACTGTCGATCTGGTCGAAGAAGTGAATACCGGCGAAGACAAGGTTGATACCGAAAATGGTACTGTTTTCATAGCGCCTCAGGCGGTTTTGTTTCTGCTTGGTACACAACTGGACTTTGAAATCACCAGATTGCGCACAGGATTCGTATTCAACAATCCAAACCAGAGTTCTGCTTGCGGATGTGGTGAAAGCGTGGAACTGACACCAGCAGAAATGTCTCCGGAAATGATCCAGGCAAGAGAAATCGCGAAAACAAGCTAATTAGCGCTAAATCACCCAAAACATCGCTTGTTATTCAATTTTAAACCGCGTATGGACTGCCGTATCGTTGCTGAGTATCGGCATCCGAAATTTATTTATTAAGCATTCCCAAGGCTAAAATTATGAGTCTCCGCAATATCGCGATTATCGCGCACGTCGACCATGGCAAAACGACTCTTATCGATGTGCTCCTGAAACAGTCAGGAACATTCAGAGAAAACCAGCAGGTTGAAGAGCGAGCAATGGACTCCAACGATCTGGAAAAGGAGCGTGGAATAACCATTCTTGCCAAGGTGACCTGTATCCAGTGGAAAGACACCAGGATCAACATTGTTGACACACCAGGACACGCTGACTTTGGTGGGGAAGTGGAACGGATCCTCAACATGGTTGATGGTGTTATCCTGTTGGTTGACGCCGCAGAAGGACCAATGCCTCAAACAAAATTCGTGTTGGCTAAAGCATTGAAGTTGGGATTACGCCCGATCGTGGCTATCAACAAGATCGACAAACCGGATGGACGTCCAGACTGGGTTTTGGACGAGGTTTTTGATCTCTTCGCCATTCTGGATGCAAACGAAGATCAACTGGATTTCCATACCCTTTATGGTTCAGCAAAAGAGGGTTGGATGGCGCAAGAGCCTGAGGGCCCCAAAGATGATATGTCGCCACTTCTTGATTTGGTTGTTGAACATGTATCTGAGCCTTCTACAGAAGACGGTGAATTCAGAATGCTTGCAACGACTATTGAGTCTAACCCCTATCTTGGCCGTATCCTGACAGGCAAGATTACCTCCGGAAGCGCTGTTACCAACCAGGCTATTCATGCCCTCAACCAACAAGGTGAAATTGTAGAGCAGGGTAGAATTACCCAGGTTCTTTCTTTTGAAGGTTTGGAGCGCAAACCTGTGTCTAAAGCTGAAGCCGGCGATATCGTTTCGGTTGCAGGCCTTACTAAGGCAACAGTGGCTGACACGATTGTCGCACCAGGCATCAAAGAAGCAATTGCTGCACAACCGATTGACCCTCCAACCCTCTCTATGACTTTCAGGGTGAACGACGGTCCTTTAGCCGGCCGGGAAGGTGATAAAGTGCAAAGCCGTGTCATTCGTGACCGCTTGATGAAAGAGGCCGAAGGCAATGTGGCACTCAAGGTAACGCAGGTTGAAGGCAGTGATGCATATGAGGTTGCGGGGCGTGGTGAACTGCAACTTGCCATTCTCATTGAAACCATGCGTCGTGAAGGATTTGAACTCACTGTGGGACGTCCACGTGTTCTTACTCGAGAAGACGAGAACGGTGTACGCATTGAGCCAGTAGAAGAAGCTATTATTGATGTGGATGAAGAGTTTTCTGGCGCAGTGGTTGAAAAACTAAGTCAGCGCCGGGCAGATCTGGTAGAGATGAAGCCTTCAGGCGGTGGAAGGGTTCGCCTGGTGTTTCATGCCCCCACAAGAGGACTTATCGGCTATCTGTCTGAATTGATGACCGACACACGCGGAACTGCCATTTTCAACCGCACATTCCTGGAATATCAGCCCTATAAAGGTGATATTGAACAACGCCACACCGGAGCACTGATCTCGAACGGTGATGGCGAAGCAGTTGCTTACGCTATGTTCAACCTGGAAGACCGCGGCCCAATGATGATCCATCCAGGTGACAAGGTTTACCAGGGCATGATTATCGGAGAGCACACCAGAGGTAATGACCTTGAGGTAAATGTGTTGAAGGGTAAGCAGCTCACAAACATTCGTTCGGCCGGCAAGGATGAGGCTGTTAAAATCACAACGCCTCTTAAGATGACATTAGAAAAGTCTCTCGCATACATCACAGATGAGGAATTGGTAGAGGTAACCCCTCAAAACATCAGATTGAGAAAGCGCATTCTCGACCCGATCGAAAGAAAGCGTCAAATGCGCGCAAGTCAGGCTGCTGCTGGCTAACCGACAGAGTTATGATTGTTTGTATTTAGCTTTGGCCTATCATCGATAGAGTCATCGTTTTAAATGAGCCTAGCAAACCGACTAGATGATCTCTGTCATTGGCCAGGTGCTTGAAGCCGGAAACACTGGTTATTGTGTAATCTGCCATTTTTTCAGGTGTCATCCCAATCGCTGCGAGCGGATCAGCATGGGCAATATATAAGCCTTCAGCTGCTTTTCGGAATTGCGCATAGGAATTATCCAGCTGTTCTTTCGCAAGCGTATTGAACCCTTCAAGAAGATCCTGGCCATGAGGTGTGTTTCGGATGAGCTCATAAGGCTTGTACGCCACATGCTCGAAAACAATGTCCAATCCATCGGAAAGTGAACCATCACCTTCACAATGGCTTTGGATCGCATACACTGTCTCTTCCGTATACAACTGAATCGCACCCAGCATTACAGCGTCTTTGTTCTGAAAAGAATTATATAGCGTCTGCCGTGCAATTCCCGCTTCTTCAGCGATATCATGCATCGTGCTGCGTTTTACACCATATTTGGTGAACACATTCACAGCAGCTCCGAGTATATTTTTTTCCTTATCTTGCATATGTGCATATTGACAATTTTCGTCTTTTTGTCAATATGGACAAATAGATGAAATTTGTCACCTTGTAATGCGTCCGAAAAATTTCACTTTCTGATCCTATAATCAGCGAAACCAGATCCAAAGATTTTCCTTTTGAGGAGACATTCAATGAAATTGAACATTAACAACAAACTGGTCGAAGTTGGCGACGACCCGGAAATGCCACTTCTGTGGGCGCTGCGCGACATAGCAGGCTTGAAGGGTACAAAATTTGGGTGTGGAATTGCTGCCTGTGGCGCTTGCACCGTGCATGTGGATGGTGAACCCGTTCGATCCTGCCAGCTTCAGGTTGGAGATGTGGATGGTCCGGTAACAACAATCGAAGCCATCGGAACAATTGACGATTTACACGTGGTTCAGAAAGCCTGGATAGAGGAGCAGGTTCCACAATGTGGCTACTGCCAATCAGGACAGATAATGGCTGCAGTCGCTTTGCTGGAGGAAACTCCAGATCCTACAGATGAAGATATTGATGAAGCCATGACCAATCTTTGTCGTTGTGGAACCTATCCTCGCATACGCGCTGCCATCAAGCGCGCGGCTACCGAAATGAAGGGAGTGTAATCATGGGTATTGCAAAAATTGCAAGACGTACATTTCTTGTGGGTGCTGCAGCCTTAGCAGGTGGTGTAGCGATTGGTTACTACTATGTGAGCCAACCATATGACAATCCTCTAGAAGGCAATCTGGCTGAAGGTGAAACCACCTTTAACCCCTATATTAGCATTGCACCTGATAACACGATTTCCATTTACAACCCGAGAGCTGAGATGGGGCAGGGCGTCCATACAACCCTTGCCGCATTGGTTGCTGAGGAGTTGGATGTATCGCTCGAAGACGTTGAAGTGAAACCAGCTATGGGCAGTTTTGCCTATTACAATGACGCCATGCTGGCAGAAGGCGGACCATTCCCGTTCTTTGACGAGAGTTTCATGGCTAACACCATGCGCTCCGCAATGAAACCACTATCAAAAGTGCTTGGATTACAAGTCACAGGCGGTTCTTCATCTACCGTGGATGCCTTTGAAAAGATGCGTGAGGCAGGTTGTGCTGCCCGTCACTTGCTCTTGGCCGCCGCAGCTGAGAGATTTGGTGTATCCGTTGATAGCCTCGAAACAGGTAATAAATCAGTCACAGATCCTTCAAGTGGCAAGTCCGCCACCTATGGTGAACTGGCTGCTGCTGCTTCCAAGGCTAGCCTGCCATCAGATATGAAGCTCAAAGATGAGGCTGATTGGAAAATATTAGGCAAGTCACCTAACCGCGTAGACATTCCATCTAAGGTTACAGGTGCGCATATATTCGGAGTTGATGTTGATCTACCGGACATGGTCTACGGAACGGTGAAAATTTCACCCAAATTCGGATCAAAGGCCAAGTCTGCTGATAAGGAAGCAGCACTAGCAGTTCCCGGCGTCTTGGACGTTGTAGACATTGCAGTTTCAACTGGCAGCGGTTTTGGCATTATCGCTGAAAACACATGGGCTGCATTCAAAGGTGCGGAAGCATTGGAAGTAGAGTGGGAAGACGCGACTTACCCTGCTGACAGTGAGAGCATGTTCATCAAAATCGCAGAAGCTTTAGACAAACCTGCAGATTTCTCTCTCAGAGATGATGGTGATGTGGATGTGGCTTTTGCAGATGCACCTCAGGAAGAAATGCTGGAAGCTGAGTTGAAGGTACCATGGCTGGCGCAGGCTTGCATGGATCCGATGAATGCAACGGCGCAGTGGAAAGACG
>CAWUJF010000270.1:0-5188 GCA_963922405.1 uncultured Hyphomicrobiales bacterium
AATTCATGCAAATTACAGTTTTTGGCTCGTTGACTGGCGTTGCATAAATAATTTCCGACGCTAAATATACCTTGAAAACAATCGTAGACTGGAATGAAGATGTTAGCGAAAGCCGGATCCCAAAGCGGTATTGTTGGTCCACTTCCCAAAGATCACCCAGAGGTGAAAATTGGAAAAGTTGGGGTGTTGATTGTTAATCTCGGAACCCCCGACGGCCATGACAAAAAGAGCATGTACCGATACTTGCGTGAGTTTCTGACAGACAGTCGGGTCATCGAATGGCCGAAACTACTTTGGTACCCGATACTGTTCGGGATCGTATTGAACAGACGCCCAGCAAAGGTTGGTGAAGCTTACGCAGAGATTTGGAATGAGGAACTTGATGAATCTCCACTGCGTACATTCACTCGCGCTCAATCCGACAAACTTTCGAACGCTTTATCAGACCTACCAAACATTCACGTGGAATGGGCGATGCGTTACGGTAACCCTTCGATTGCTTCAAAACTGGAAATACTGAAAGAAGAAGGCTGCGACAGACTTCTAATTTTTCCCCTTTACCCGCAATACAGTGCTGCAACCACTGCCACAGTAAACGACAAGGTATTTGAGCATCTTATGAAATTGAGATGGATGCCTGCCGTGAGAACCGTTCCCGCCTATCACGATGAACCCGTTTATGTGGAAGCACTGGCTGCCTCTATTGAGAGTGCGATAAAAGAAATGCCGAAAATGCCTGAAAAGATAATTGCTTCTTATCATGGCATTCCACAAAGCTACTTTAAAAAGGGTGACCCCTATCACTGCCATTGCATGAAGACAACGCGTCTATTGCGCGAAAAGTTGGATATGGACGAAAACCTGCTCACAACAACTTTCCAGTCACGGTTTGGACCGGAAGAATGGCTGCAACCCTACACCGACAAGACAATAGAAAAACTTGCCGAAGACGGTGTGAAGGACATTGCTGTTTTCAACCCGGGTTTCGTCGCAGATTGTCTTGAAACACTAGAAGAGATTGCTGGTGAAGGTGCCGAAATCTTTCACGAACACGGTGGTGAGAACTTCACACACATACCATGCTTGAATGACAGCGAAGAGGGAATGAAGGTTCTTGAAACAATCGTGCGTCGAGAGCTTGGCGGTTGGACTTAAAATTATTACCGAACACCGGCGACTATCCCAATCATAACTCGTAAATCATATACCTGTTCTTCCGTTAAGCGAAGAAGGAGAAACTGGATTTCCTAATCCGGTTAAGGAGACCTACTTCAGTCGGATTGCTTTTAACTTGCTCCTTGTTTGGGTAATTAACACCAAGTCCCTTCTTTTTCTGACGCAGCTCCACGTCAGAAATATGCTCTATAATCAGAGGATTAATAACTTCGGAATGGGTGATAGGAGCAAAATGTCCATACATCGGCAATGTTGTGAGCCTGCCAGCAGGCAAAGCAGAAACGATCTGAACTGCAAGATTTTGGAAAACCAGAGGTGACTGCATTCCCATAATTACCTGAACGGGAATATTGAGGCCCCGCAGGTCCTCCAAGGACCATTTTTCTGAAAAACAACGCTCTATTTCGGATATCACAATCCCAATCTTCCGGGAAAACTCTTTCTGATCATCTGATGAAAATTGTTCCCAAAATTCCGTATCGTCCCAGAATTTCCAAAACTCCTTTATCCCGACATCGAAGCCTCCGTTATCCTTCGATTTAACAAGCATCTCTTTCATGAGTTCAAATTCTTGGCGTAACTTGTTACCAATTCGGTTCTCAACACCAGCAATGTGAAATACAGTTGGCTCATATACAGTGATGCTTTCGAAAGCTTCAGGATACCGCAAGGCCAGTTTCAGCGCTGTGCTGCCTGCATTAGAATGCCCGACCAGGTGCATTTTATTTTTGTCACTCCCGATCTTTTCTCGGATGTGTTCGATAGTAAGCTCTGAGCGCGCACTATTTTCTTCTTCCAAATCCACGAGTGAATTAGATCCCGGTAAGTCAATAGCAAGAACCTGAGCCTTTTCTTCTAATTCCTTTTGCAATTGATCCCATTGTGACTTTGCAGATGCAAAAGAATGCAAAGCAACAATGGGGGACCCAATTCGCTTGGGCTCCCTTAAGCTGTCTTTCATAGGTGTAAACCTCCAAATTTTCTGGCTGCAAATTCGCTTAAGTTAATTTCAATAGAATTTCAGATTTGAGGATTGGATGTTTCAGTTGTTTCATTGTGATTTTAGTCACACTAAAAATAATAGTTTATTTTTTTCAATGTGTTATCGAATTTCCAAGCACACGAACTAAGAATTACTGAAACAATTGAAACAAATGTATACTGCACAGAAATCGCATTGAAACATAGGTGAAATAGAAAATCATCATGACTATTCGACAATCAGACGATCAGGATCAAAGCGACTATTTCAGAACACTGTTTCATGATTCCATTGAATCTCTACGTGAGGGATTCGCGTATTATGACAAAAACAGAAAGCTTGTTGTCTGCAACAAGCAATATGCTGATTCAAACAAATGCATTAAACATATACTTAAACCTGGTGCTCTATGGGAAACACTGGTCCAGGAAAAAATGAGGCTTGGAATATACCAGAATGCCTCCAATATCGAAAAATCCTGGCTTGTACAGGACTTCGCAAACATTGGTAAAACTAGTGAGATTTATGAGGTCAAAGAAAATGATGACCGAATATATCAAATAGCGATAAATCCCTCGAATATCGGCGGGTTCATAATCACTCGTTTGGATATTACCGATCAGAAACGTATGGAAGCTGCCGAACGAGAGGGTGATTTGCTTGCCAGAACGGTGATGGATGCAAGCTCTGCGGTTATAGTGATGGCTGCTGTAAATGACGGACGAGTTATTTATAGCTCACCAGCAGCGCAGGAGTGTTACGGCCCGAAAGAGAAAGATTGGGAATATTACGCGAATCCCGAAGATCGAAAAGTTCTTATGGAAAGGGTTTTTTCCGATGGCCAGGTCAATGATTTCAGATTGAACACTTTGAATGCAAATGGCGAAGTAGTTGTAACTTCCGTTTCCTGCCGGATTGTTGAATACAAAGGTGAGAAAGTTGTTGTCACCAACGTAGTTGATCTCACCGAACAGATTGAAGCCGAAGCCATGTTGCGGCAAGTTCTTGAAGCATGCCCAGCACCGATACAGATGACGAGAGCTATGGACGGCAAGCTCATGTACACTAGTTTCGTCGAAACAGATCCCAATGGTCCGAAGAAAATTGAAAACTCCTATTTCGCTGAAAAGGATGGCAGAAAGAAATTTATTACAGAACTGCGCAAAAACGGCTGGATAAACGATTATAAAGTTCATCTTTTCGACGAAGAGGGAAATTCATTCTGGGGAGAGCTTTCCGCAAATCTTATTGAATTTCGAGGAGAGGAAGTAATAGTCTCAAGCACCAGAGATTTGACAGAAGAACTGGCCATACAGGACGAATTGGCCAAGCAGCGCGAAATGCTCTATCAAACGGAAAAAATGTCCGCTCTGGGTGAACTCCTGGCCGGGGTAGCACACGAGTTGAACAACCCACTATCTGTTGTCGTCGGTCATGCCTTGATGATGCAGGAAGAAATTGCTGATCCTGAATTAATCAAGCGCGTTAAAAAGATAGGAAATGCGGCGGAGCGATGTGCGAAGATTGTGAAGACCTTCCTTGCGATGGCAAGACAAAGACCAGCTAAGATTGAGCAAATTGACGCAAATTCTATAATCGAAACAGCCGTTGATGTGATTGGCTACAGTAGTAAATCCGAAGGCATAGAGATAATAAGTCATTTAGCACCTGGTCTGCCAGTGGTCGCAGCAGATGCCGATCAACTGACACAGGTGATTATCAACCTGATCATCAATGCTGAGCAGGCTATCAGAAATTCGGGATGCGGCGACCGTATCTCTGTATCAACGATCTACAATGCCCAAACCGGTAGAATTGAAATTGCAGTAGAAGACAATGGGCCTGGAATTCCCGAGAATATTCGAGGTCGAGTTTTTGAACCTTTCTTTACAACAAAAGAGGTCGGGCAAGGGACTGGGATAGGATTAGCTTTTTGTCATCGGATAATTCACTCTCATGAAGGCACAATCAGAGTAGATCAGTCCCATAATCCGGGTACCCGGTTCCTGATTTCAATACCGACTTCCATGGAGCAGGAGCACGAGAATACATCCAACAAGCCGATTGTGACCGGGAGCACCAGAGCTCTAGTAGTCAATGATGCGAACGAGGTTGGAGAACTGATTTCTGAGATACTGGAGCGAGAAAACATTGAAGTTGATTATGTCACTTCAATTGAAGATGCATATGGGAAACTTGAACAACAAAACTATGATGTCTTTTTGAGTGATGTAAGAAAACTGGAGCTGGATGAAGATGGCAACCTTGGAAAACTGGAATACAATTTTTCCGAAATGCTTAACAAATCAGCTTTTATTACCGGACATTTCGTGGACGAGAGTATGCAGCAAGTAATCAAACGTCTGGGCATACCTATTTTGGAAAAACCCATTGATATTTCCGGATTCAGAGCGCTGTTGAAACAATTGCTTGAAAGCAGGAAAGAATACGAAAATGGAAATTGAGGGGTCTCATATTCTGGTCTGTGATGATGAACTGGACGTTCGTGAGATGTTACAGGAGTATCTTACAAAACGGGGCTTTGTTGTCACTGCTGTATCCGGTGGAGACGAGCTGCGCGATGTCATGAAACAAAACGCTGCTGACCTGATAATCATGGATATCAATATGCCGAAAGAGGATGGTCTTTCCATCCTTCGATCGTTGCGACCCGATAATCTTATTCCAGTGGTTATGTTAACTGCAGCAGGCGATGTGGTGGACAGAATTATCGGCTTGGAAATGGGAGCTGATGACTATTTGGCCAAGCCTGTTGATCTCAGAGAACTGGAGGCGCGCATCAAGGCAATACTTCGTCGCGAAGCATACATACACAAAACATCGGAACAACAGGACGACGCCCATCAATCCAGATTTGGAGATTTCACTCTTGATACGGACAAAGCCAAATTACTCTCCAGCGATGGCACGGAACAGCCTTTAACGGCTATGGAGTACAATCTGCTAAAGCTATTTGCTGAAAATCGCGGCAAGGTACTCAATAGAGATCAAATCTTGGAGAAAGCCCAT
>CAWUJF010000271.1:0-5185 GCA_963922405.1 uncultured Hyphomicrobiales bacterium
GGAGATGCGTTGGAGATATTCATCACCTTGTCAAAAATGCCCCAAGGCGAGGTAATCTGGTCTGAGAAACTTACTTTGGATGAGCCACAGGAACGAAGAGTGGAAGCTCGTAACACGGAAAAGATCCGGGCGGCCATAAGTGAGATTTTGTCGCCTTACGGTATCTTATACGGTGACATTAAAAACCGGAAGGATGCTTCACCACGCCTGGAATGTATCCGCGAAATCTATTCCTACTTTTCTGATGAAAACCTGCAGGCTTACACAAACGGGCTTGAATGCGGACGCCAATCCATTGCTGCCGGAAACGCCTCTTCATCCATGTACGCCCTCGTCACATTCCTGCATGTGGAAGCATATCGAAAACGATTTGCTGGTGTCAGCGATAATCTGCTTCAGGATGCGTTTGATCTTGCTGGAGAAGCAATCCGTCTGGACCCTCGAAATGCGCGCGCCTACCAGGCTCTGTTTGCAGTTCATAAAACGAGTGGTGAGATTGAAGCCGCCCAGAAAGCTGCAGAAAAGGCGATAGAACTTAACCCATTCGACCGGGATATCATCGGTGACTACGCAGCCTTTCTGATCGCCAATAATGAGATGATGACGGCCACCCCGTATCTGGAAGAAACCTTGGCCCTGACACCACATCCACCAGTCTGGCTCAATTTTTTCAACTTCATCCATGCAGATGTTACAGGCGATGATGCACGGGCGAATAGAATTGCATCGCGACTTGATCATACTAAGGCGCCCATTTCTGCCATTGCAGTTATACTGAATCACGAACGGGAAAAATCACCTTCCCGACTCGCTTCAGCGATTTCTCATCTTGAAAAGTTGGAACCCAGTTTCCTCGAAGCTCCCGAAGATGGACTTTTGCGTAGAGGATTTGATGAAGAATTGGCAGACAAATTGGCTTCGCGGTTTTTAACCGCCTTACAATCTCGTAAAATAAGTTCTGTATCCGAGTAAGACCTGAAAAAATATAGCTTATTTACCAACATCTTACGTAAATGTAACAGTTAGTTACTGTCGTTTACGTAAGAATTTTATATATTTCGCTCAATTCTGATCCTTGGGTCTTGCCCGCGCTGCCCAACATTAAGCGCGGTCTTGTTTGTGTCCGGACAGAAACACCTAACAAATTAAAAAGTTCTCAGCCGGCTTTGGTCGGCCGGGTAAATTTCTGCCGGATAATGAGCTGTTACTCCGGCAGAAGTGTTGATGATCGGGTGAGAACCACCTGGAAATCATTGACCGGGTTGCGGTCCGTTCTGGGGCGAAGGGGCTGCACAGCGGCAGGAAGATCCTAACCACTTCCTGCCGCACTCCAGTTACTGATTTTCAGCGGTTCGATGGGATCATCAAAGACCGCACCTCCGCAAAGAGGTCGGTCATGCAGCAGAGGGTGTTCATAACCGCCTTCTGCTGCGCGGGGCTAAAAATGCAACGAGGCGCGATTGTGCACGAGACCGGGGATTTCTCTCACAAACCGCGCATCTCAGGCGCTTTCTAGGGGCAAATGTGGGAAGCGCCCTGGGGCGGAATGTCATGCACCATTCCGCCCATTTTTTTCTTTTCGATCACAATGTCATACACAATTCCTTGAGCAATCTTGCTGCTGACATAACTAAATGATTAGTTGATCCCACATTTCCCTAAAACATGGAGATTTTTATGTCCCTTATTTCCCACATTACTCGGCGTGGTTTTCTCGCCGGGACAACCGCAGCAGCGACAGCAGGTGTTGTAGCCCCCATTACACCTGCATTGGCCAAGGCAGATTTCAAAGGCGCTGGCGGTGGAATTTTTTCCCGCGTAAAACTCGGTGGCTTCGAGGTTACAACACTTCTTGATGGAGCGAGAATTGTAGAAACTCCTCAAAACATCTTTGGCATGAATGTAGACGCTGAGACATTCGGCAAGGCATCAGCAGAAGCACTTATCCCTGCAGACAAGTTCCGTCTGAACTTCACACCGACCATCGTCAACACCGGCAACGAGCTGGTTTTGTTTGACACAGGCCTTGGCGGTGACAACGGCAATCTAATCGCAGCCATGGCAGCAGCCGGTTACACACCTGATCAGGTAGATATCGTGGTTATCACTCATTTCCACCCGGATCACATTGGCGGCCTGATGGCTGGAGATAAGCCTGCATTCCCGAACGCGCGTTATGTGATGGGAACCGCAGAATATGACTTCTGGTCACCGAAACCGGCTGAAGATCGTATCGGCGGTCTGGTTATCAAAAACGTCAAGCCTTTAGCCGAAAAGATTACCTTTGCCAAAGGCGGGGACAGTGTTGTTTCCGGCATTACTGCCACCGAAGCATTCGGGCATACACCGGGTCACATGATCTACCGCATTGAAAGCAATGGTCAGCAATTGATGATCCTGGCAGACATGACAAACCATTATGTCTGGTCGTTGGCTTATCCTGATTGGGAAGTGAAATTCGACCTTGATAAGGAGGCTGCTGCGAAGACACGACGCAAAGTGCTGGATATGCTGGCAACCGACAAGATACCATTCATCGGTTATCACATGCCATTCCCGTCTCTGGGTTATGTGGAAACCCGTGGTGATGGCTTCCACTATGTGCCGGCAAGTTACCAACTGAGCTTGTAGGACTAAATAACAAAAAACCCGGCTACTTTTGTAGCCGGGCTATCAAATCCAAAACTGAAAGGGTTCTATGCAGCCTTTTCTGCGAATCCAGGCATGTCGGCAGGATTTACCGGCACTTCATGAGCCAATACGTAATCAACCAGTTCCTGATATGACCAATCGATAATGGGATTCACCTGCAATTGCTTGCTGATCGCTTCTTGACCGATAAAGTCTGTATATTCTTTTGAGAAATCGGAACTGGAAATAACCGTATCATCTTTGCTCACCTCACCGGCATTAAAATCAAGTCCGTAGGTTTCAACAGTTATCTTTCTTAGCGTATCGGACCCTGCTTTGGCACTCTTTGTGTCAGCGACGAATTTGACCTTAATTTGGTTGCTAACCAGTGCATGAGCCAGGACCTGATCAGCCAGTGAAAAACTTGTCCGCAACACCAGAACGTCAAATGTATTGGCAATAAGCTCAAGGCGATCTGCAAGATCAAAACGCTTGAGCCGTTGCACCAGATTCTTTGTTTTTGCATCAGGATTTACAAAATTATGTTTCAGAACTTTTGTCATGATCAACTCCTTGGGCGAATTTCATCATGATATGGGATTTGTCCGCTGAAACCGAAGAAATGAAATACCCCGTCTCGTTCGAAACATTGGAAAATTGTTTCCTACCCGATCAATTGGATGGAGTTTTTCCCCTTGAGAGGGATTTAGCGTCTGAAACTACCCGCTTCCAGAAAACGGGCTGTCAGCTCCAGAACCTCTGAATTCTGAGGAAAAAACGTGTGTGAGGCATTCACCAGGCGGTGTTCTTTCATACCGTCCACTTTAGTGCTCTCAACCGACACCTTGCCGTCATCATCACCTGGAATAATAGAGGATGATACGGGGTCGATAGTGAAAGTGCCTGCCAGAACACCCAGTTCGTAGTCCACCTCACCCATCAGGTCTTCAATTCCTGCATTTACGGTCGTGAGTTGTGAACCCGCTGGCCCGTAGAATTTTTCATATAGAAAATTACCCTTCAGGAAATCTGCCACTTCACTGCCACCATTTGGAGAAGCAAGCTGCACTACCCGTCCCAGATTATCAGGCCGGTATTTGTTCAAAACCGCGCGAATAACGATACCACCCATGGAATATCCAACGAAGTGAACCGGCTGATCAGCCTTCATCGTATCAGCCAGATTATCGGCGACAATTGCCGCCAACTGCTCCAGATTATATTCGGTGGATGGGTAATCCATATTGATCACCGAATAACCCTTTTCCTCGAGAAACTTTTCCAAATCGTCCATATGCGACGAGGAACGCGCAATGCCATGCAGCAGAACAACCTGTTCATTGCGTTCAGCAGAATACGCCGGCGCTTGCATGCCAACTGGCAAAATTAGCAATCCGAGTGCGGTTCTTGATAGATATCTGGTCAATTTCTTCATGGCATTGATGATGGTAGCTCAATATTAATATTTCAATACGCTACAAAAGAAAAACGGCTCAATTTTGAGCCGTAAATCTTCGATTGATTTTTGAGCAATATCACCACATGGCAACTGGATTGATAATCATCTGTACGCTTCCAGTGATCCGCGCATGACCCAGCACGAACATGAATTCATTCACGCCTTCGGCTGCCAGTCTTCCGGTATTCATGGTTTCAAGAATGAATATGCCTCGTTTCGCAAGCAGTTCCACATGACCGTAGAAGACCCTGTCTCCCTTGGCTGGTGGCACCACTTCAAGACCCCAGGTATCAGCGCCCACAGCCATTGGATTAAGCGACGCAAGATAAGCACTTGCCGCATTGTCCAGGCCAGGCTCGATGCTGACCCATTCCTTTGGCGCCGACTCGAGCTTTGCATCTGTCCAGCCAGTGTGGATCAGTACCACATCGCCTTCATTGATGGTGACATTTTGGGCAGCCATTGCATCTTTCACATCAGCTTCCGTGATTGCCTGACCTCCAGCCATCGCTTCAACACCCTTGTGTTTTGCCATATCAATCAGAACACCGCGGGAAATGAGAGGTGGAACCTTTTCCAAGCCCAGCTTCTTCAGGCCGGTGATGTGAACGATGTCCTTACCTCTATTACAGTTGTAATACATGTTCTTCTCACCCAGATGGCCAAGACCATCAATTTGCGGGCCGATACCAAACCACAATTGAGCAATGTCATCGTTATAGGAAGCTGGCCAGCCGAAATCCTGCGTAGTGTCGCGACCGTTATTTTGCCCCGGTGCAACCACTTGCAAACTCAATGAGCGTGGCGGGAAAGCAGGCATACCCGGATTAACAACGATGCCAAGGGGATGGGACTCACCCTTTTTCACCAGTTTAGTGGCAGCAAGTGTTCTTTCCGGTGAAACATAATTGGCCGCACCAATTTCGTCATCCTTGCCCCATTTAGAATGGGTACACTCTTCTGCCTTTGCCGCGCTGACACTCAAACCTGGTGAATTTACCGGGAAAAATGCAACTGCGGATGCTAACGCCGTAAGGACGACGGACTTGAAAATTTTCATATTATCTCCTCCAAAGTACATCCCCCAATCAAATA
>CAWUJF010000272.1:0-5157 GCA_963922405.1 uncultured Hyphomicrobiales bacterium
TTCGGCTAATTTCTATTTTTCAAGTGGACTAATCAATCCTGCTACGCTTGATACCAGTCAGATTTTCTATGACATTTATCATCGGGTCCATTGGCGGCAAAGAGCAGCTGCACTTCCGGAAATTACAACGTTATTTGCCTACCTCAACCAGATTCGCACAATTGACCTCAACAGACCGTTCAATTGTACTCGACAAGACAGCAGGCGTGAAATTCGCAAATGCTGGCTGGTGAATGACTTATCAACTGGAATGCCAATTGCTGTCTTCAAGTTTTTTAGAGAACGTGGATTGGAATTGAATGCAGTTCACAAAGGTTTTGTTCCCGCCACTTACGATATTATTGATCGATTTGGGCTGGTTTATTCGCTTGCGGATATACAGGCGCTGAGCGGGCTTGGTATGGCGTTTGGTGATGAATTATACGACTCTGTTGAGTTGGCTGCACATCGTGAGCGCAGTTACAGTTATGGCAATGTTGCAGTCGTTAATCGTCCAACCCTTAGGATGCCACACAATTATCTGTCCATTCCAAAATTCAATTTCCTGGATGCTTTAGTTGTGGCTCTTGCAAACGGCGATAACTCCCGTAGCGATGTGAGGGAAAGCATTCGAGACGATTCCTTGTGTCAATATGTCGTGTTTGCCGCTGGCAGTTTCCGTCCTTCGTTTGACTACCTTCGCTACGTTCTTGAGAACAGGGCGAATTTCCGTGCTGGTAGGATTGGAGAAAGGAAACGTTCGGGTAATACGACGATTGACCCCTTCCCTGCTTCATGCGTCTCCCTAATCGCTGGGATGGCTCAAAATCACGGACAATTAGACGCCGTGGTATCTTTTTTTGGTGCAAAAGGAGATGTGGAAACTGCGCGATGGCTTTTATCAATGCGACCTGCACAACCAGGTGCGGCACCCAACTCACCATCAAGAAAAAGTCCCCAACCAGAACCGGGTTCAAATCAACCACAAAATAACACAAATGGATAAGATCCGTTAATTTGTATAGTCTTATGATTCAAAACTTGATAAGATCTATATCAATTGTATCAATCAGGAGGATTTGGGTATGAAGACTAGTAAAACTTTAGCGATTGCTGTTGCAACAATGGTTTCGACTAGCCTACTCACGTTACCCTCACACGCTGGTAGCCGGGATTTCGTCGGCGGTGTTGCCGTTGGTGTTGGAGGTACATTGCTCTACCAACATCTAAAGAAGAAGAAAAAGAAAAACCAGGCAGTTCGGAGAAAGAATAGCAGCACTAAGAGTCGAAGCTATTCAGCACCTGCGAGACCAACAATCGCAACGGTGGTTACTTCCCGAGCTGACGTTGTAGACATCCAGTCACGTTTAAACCAATTGGGATTTGATGCAGGCACTCCTGACGGTATTCCTGGAAAACGTACCCGCGCAGCAGTGAGAGGTTTCCAACAGAGCATCGGATCTAACCCTACCGGTAAATTGACGCAATCAGAACTTGCTATTCTATATCAGCAAACAAGTAGCCAAACAGCCGGACTTCAAGGTGCACCACTTGGTCAACAACAAACATTCCAAGCAGGTCAGCAGCCTACCTTCCCGACTGCTCCACAACCTGGTGTTTATCAACAAAATGCGTCGACCTTTCCTTTAGCGACTGGTGCTAATAGTCAAGGCACCACACAACCTAATCAGTTTGCATCTCAACAGACAGCGCCCCAAGTTACATTCCCAGCAATAGCTACAGGGGCCGCAGTCGCAACAGGAGTAACTCAGCAGGGTGCCGTTTCTGGGGGAAATCAGAGCACATTCCCTATAGCTAGTTCTGAAACACAACCTACGCAACAAGTGGCCACGTTCCCTACCCTAGGGGTTCCTGCAAATGGTTCCGGCACTCAAAGTCCTCAACCAGGCAGCACCATACCGGAAGCAATTCCTTCCGACGCAATTCCGCAATCTGATAATTCGCAAATTGCCAGTCTTCAACAGCCATCTGCTGTTGAAAGCGTTGATCAATCGCTTCCCAAACCATCAATCTTTGGTGTTTCACCGGGTAGTAGTTTGGCTGAAACCAAACTAACTCTCGCAAATGAAGGTTTTGGCGGTTGTGTTGAAGATGGAAAGTTCCTGACTTGTCAAAAGAATTCGGGCTCAATCAATGATCGCGTTGTAATTGCTCGTTCTGGGTCAGGCGACGACGCCAGCGTTTACATGATGGCACGTGAGCTATCCTTTGAAAAACCAGTCAGAGAATCTTTCATTAAAGAGCGTTTGGAAGAAGCATATCCTCGGTTGATCAATGAACCCGATATGAAAATAGCGAGCTCAGAATGCAAAGCTTATCTCGCCAATCAGCAGGATTCAATTTTCCGTACCGGTATTGAGAATTCAGAACTGAACGATGATGTTATCGGGATTTGCCCAGATTATTATTCAATCCATCTTGGAAACAACGCTGACAACACCGGCGTAAAAAGCGCGACAATAATATTGTTTGATTCCAATGCATTGAATACAGGATCGGCCTTGAGTGTGCAGGAACAGGAACTAGAGGACAATATCAAGTTCTGATCAGCAACAGGGTAGATTCAAAACTCAATATCATCGCAGATATACGACTGAGCTTTTTTGGTGAGTCAGCCATGCAGCTGTTGCGCTAGCAACAACATTGCAATCTTGCGCGGAAGAATGTCGTGCGGCAAAGAATTTTGAATTCTTTATTGTAGTAAGTCTGCTTTGTGGGCGGGTACTGGGAAATTTCTGAATTATGCCTATGATGGCATCATGTGCGGACGCTTCACTATACAATATACTTGGGCCGAATATTTTGAAGGCTTGAATCTCATTCCAGCGGAAGCAAAGGGCCGCAATGATCCTCCACGCTATAATGTGGCTCCCACCCAGGATGTGGGCTTTGTCTGCAACGAAGAAGGAGAGGTCAAAATCAAGGATGGCCGTTGGTGGCTTGTACCGTTTTGGGCAAAAGAGATCCCCAAATATCCCATGTTCAATGCCCGGTCCGAAACTGCCCATGAGAAATCATCCTTCCGCGAAGCCATGAAATCAAAACGCTGCCTCATTCCCGCCGATGGTTATTTCGAATGGACAAAGGCAGATGATGGCGGCAAGGATCCGCATTACATTTACCTGCCTGAGAATAAACCGTTCTTCTTTGCTGGATTGTGGGCCTACAATAAGCCGCTGGACATGCTTTCATGTACCATCATGACCACAGATGCGGATCCAGCCATCAAACACTTGCATCACAGGATGCCCATCATTTTGAAAGACCAGGTTCAAGAACAATGGATTTCTCCAGAAACGTCGGTAGATGACGCGAGATCCTTGGTTACGGAAAACCATGGGTCAGAACTCATCAGCCATCGGGTGGGACGCGAGGTCAACAGTTCACGCGCAAAGGGTGAGGAGTTAATTAAGCGGATATGAGTTGAATATCGCCATTCTTAATTCTTTAAATACCGAATTGTTTAAATGTCGAACGGAAAAACACACCAGAATCCAGCAAAATGGATGCTTTGCTCTTATAATAGCTGCAAGTTATCAGTAGTTCCGACAAAACTGAGCATTTATCCATAAACCCTACAATTCTTGACAAATCAGGCCAAAAATCTCACGATTAGGACGTGAACATCGAAAGGGTATGACTTTGGTCATGAGTTCATGCCGCCTCTTCGGAGGTTTCCAGCCAAGTCTGGATATATCAAAGAGCACCCAGTGAAAAGGCTTCCGAATGGGAGCCTTTCGTTTATTTAGGGGTACAAATTGGCTTGCCAATTTTCCGTTTGTAGGCAATCACATAAAAACTGATTTTCCTTGTTCAGGTTTGTTGTTCTTGGCAGGTTGTAGTACATCCATTTCCAATGGTTAGCGTATCGAGTTGCAGCGATTTATTGTTGGCGTATCCAGCCAATAAGAATATTTCTTACTTTAGGTAAGTTTATTGATTGACAAATGATTGTAAATCAACTTAGTTTCTACTGTGGGTTGAAATATATTGGCAAATCGTGTGTTTGAATAGCTCGTCAAAAAGATCGTTCTGAAAATTGAACCTATCAAAACAGCGATATTCCTGATGTAGTCAATTTCCCATTATATTATTATTTTATTTGATTATTTTGAGCCCATTTTCGGCTTCGTATTTTTGATTTTAATTTATGCCCCAGTGTTTTTAAGGGGTGGGAAGTTGTATTTAGATTGTTTTATTTTAAGAACACGCGCCAGATTTTTGGCGTGCTAATGATATCTGGATTTGCTGTAGCACCAATTATCAATCCTTCTATGGCGACAGTCATTGAGTTTGATCAAGAGGGTGAAGCTCAAGCGGCTGACTACGAACGTGAACCGCCTTCTAAAAAGAATTCTTCCAAATATTCACCTGAACTCCAAAAGCGTGATTTCACTCCTCGGAGATTGCCCAGGCTTAATCAAAAACAAATGCAGTTGCGCGAACTGGCTGCAGAAATAGCACTTCGTTTCGCAGGTCATGATGGTGTGGTCAAAGCCGGGCTTAACAGCCTCACATTCATCGATCTATTCACCGCCCTTATTCACCGGGAAAGTAATTTTGAGCCTGAAGCTGTTTCACCAAGTGGCGCCAAGGGGCTTGGTCAGCTGATGGATAATACGGCGCGAGAGCTCAAGGTGGTAGATGTGTTTGATCCACACCAAAACCTTGATGGTTCAGCCAGATATTTCGTCCTGCTTCTAGCAAGGTTTAAATCCGCTGAACTCGCTCTGGCAGCATACAATGCCGGGCCCGGTCGTGTGCAACGGTATGGGGAAATACCCCCTTTCCCCGAGACCAAACAATACATCGTTGATGTGTTTCAGGCTGCTGGTCTTACCGCCGATTTGAGCAGCATCTTAGGCTCTCAAAATAAACCCATTCCAACACGTGTCACAGGAGAACAATCCATATGGGAATATTAAAGTCATTTGATCTCAGGAATTTCAGTAAAACTCATTTTACCGTAGTAACCACATTTGTCGTTTCAGCTCTAATAGCTGAACCTGCACTTGCGCAGGACTTGTCACCCATCACTCGAATGCTGACGGCAATTGGTACAGCATTAACCGGCCCGCTTGGTCGGGCAGCGGGTCTCGTAGCTCTGGCTGTATGTGGCTTGTTGTTCATGACGGGTCGGATGTCCTGGCAATTTGC
>CAWUJF010000273.1:0-5139 GCA_963922405.1 uncultured Hyphomicrobiales bacterium
TGTCCTCTCCGGCACATTCAGCAAGCATGAAGGCAGCTGCTGCAGCCGGATCAAACGGGAACTCGCGGAAATAAAATTTCACCACACCCGTATCAATATACTTGGATTTGATCGTCGGATAGTGCTCTCTGTGCCAGGTACGGCAATGAGGGCATGTCATGGAAGCATATTTGATCAATGTGACGGGAGCATCTGCTTCACCTTTCACATGCTCACCCAGCGGACCTGGTTCCATGAGATCGGCAAGACCTTGTGCCTTGGCCACATCAGTGCCCAGTACTTGGTTAAGGCCCGGCAGGCTATTTGCGGCACCCATTGCTAATCCGGTTGCAGCAAAAACAGGCAATGCCTGACGACGAGTGAGTTTCATTTTAAGCTCCAAATCTATACCTAAAGTCAGATTAATATATTTATTGGCGTATTCTCATCAAGTATAAGTTGGGCGACAAGATGTTACAGGTCATGCCAAACCGATAAAAATCACGTTATCGACCATGCTTTTTGGTAAAAACGCCGTGTCCCAGTTTTTCCAGTGTTTTCCGTAGTTCCGGATCTTCAATCTCTTCCAATAAGGCCTTGAGCCGGGATTTATCCACTTCGGACAACGGTCTATGCTGGCTAGTGTTGAGATCATTATCCGGTTTAACCTGTTTCTGGACAATCCGGATCTGACTGATTGCTTCAAACCCGAAAAATACATTCACCCGTTCAACCACAACACCCGTCTCATGTTGAAAGAACAATGCGGTGGAGGGTTCGCAAGCAACAATCAATGCAGCCGGCTTGAACGGATCATCCTCATTCACTTTACGCGGCCAATTGATTTTCTCTGGCCTAGTGGTGTTTCGAAATTCTTCGCCGGCAATTTCTGGCCAGGCTTCAATCAAAGCGAGCGTCATACCGGCACGACGCGCCAAAATAGGTTCAAGAACAGAAGTGAGAATGTCCGAGACAGACCGAGCCTCAAACTTTTTCCCATGCTTTTTTCGGGATTTGGGCACTTCTTTGTCGACCATTACTTGATTTTTCATCCCGGTACCTATCCTTGAAGATATGGATACCACCGAAAAGCCCGACCACAAAATCGCTCCGGATTTTTCCCACCGTTTACTCGATTGGTACAGAGTTCATGCGCGTTCGATGCCATGGCGTATTACGCCGGCAAATTACCTCGCGGGTGAACGCGCCAATCCATATCACGTGTGGATATCGGAAGTGATGCTGCAACAAACCCAGGTGATCACCGTCAAAGACTACTTTCTCAAGTTCATTGACCTTTGGCCGACAGTTCATGACCTCGCAGCAAGTGACCTGGAAGATGTTTTAAAAGCCTGGGCAGGACTGGGATATTACTCAAGAGCGCGCAACTTGAAGAAGTGTGCCGAACAGGTTTCAGAACACCATGATGGCAAGTTTCCACAAACCGCAGAGTCGCTGAAAAAACTTCCCGGAATTGGTGACTATACAGCTGCGGCGATCGCCTCAATAGCATTTGACGAGCCTGTTGCTGTGGTGGACGGCAACATTGAGCGTGTTATGTCCCGTCACCAACATATTGAATCCTATTTTCCCGACGCCAAACCTCAGCTGAAGGAAATGCTTTCCGGTATCCTGGACCCAAAAGCACCGGGAGAGTTCGCTCAGGCCATGATGGATTTGGGAGCGACTATCTGCACCCCAAAAAAACCTGCATGTGCGCTATGCCCGGTGAACAGAGACTGTGCCGGTTTTAAGAACGGCGATGCGGAAAACTATCCACGCAAAAGGCCCAAGCCAGAGAAGCCAGTCAGAAAAGGGGCGGCATTTGTATTAAAAAATGCTAATGGCGAAATTTTCCTGTGTAAGCGTGAAAGCAGCGGTCTTTTGGCTGGCATGACCCAGGTGCCCACGTCAAACTGGAATGCCCGTCAGGACGGAGTTGTTACCATTGATGCTGCACCCATATCAGCAGACTGGAAAAAAGTGGGAACTGCAAGACACACTTTCACTCACTTCCACCTGGAACTGATAGTTTGGCAGGCCAATGCGAACCAGATCGGCGATCTGGACGGATGGTGGTGTAAGCAAGAGGATATATTTGAAGAAGCACTTCCCAATCTTATGAAGAAGGTGATTTCCGTTACTTTGTAGATATAAAAGCTTCGGCCATGCAGTTTTCTTCAAAAGGGGCGGTTTGAGGAAAACTGTCATGGCCGAGTTGGCTGTGCGGTTAACTTGCAAGTACCAAATACCGCGTTAGCCGAATGCGTAAATTGTCTTAATGCAGGTTAGTGTTTTGTCATGTAACCAGCATAGCAACTCAACAAACATGAGCGTCTTTCATAATCCAGACTGTACGATCCGGACCGAAACCAAAACCTCGCGTGGATTTTGGTGTTGCGCTCGAGTTCTTTTGAACACAAGTAGAAAATATAAATTTACATTGATAATTCAAATTGTATTATTAGATGATATTAATAGGAAAAAACTATGTAAAAGCAGGTTTGTTTGATGAGACCCACATTGAAGCAATTGCAATATCTGGTGGCGATTTCAGAAACAGGAAAATTCAATGAAGCCGCAAGGCGAATGAATGTTTCGCAACCCAGTTTGTCTGCTCAGATCGCAGATATGGAGATTGAGTTGGATACACACCTTGTTGAACGCGGCCGCCATGGAGCTGTTATGACTCCATCGGGAGAGGAGGTCGTTCGCAAGGCCAGGCTCATCTTACGCCAGGTGGAAGAGCTGAAAATGACATCCCGGGAAAATGCTGGCGTACTCACGGGGCATATCCGTTTGGGTGTTATCCCAACCGTAGGGCCTTACCTTTTACCGAATGCAACCAATGACCTACATGCCATGTTTCCAGAATTGCGCATGAGTGTACACGAAGAACGCTCCCGTGATCTGAACGAGCATTTGCGAGATGGCCGCTTTGACGTGGTTATTTCTGCACCAGAAGAACATCCTAACAGTCATTCGCTTCCTTTGTTCAACGAAGAGCTTTGGATTTGCGTGCCGCCGGATTCTCCTTTTGCACATTCATCGGGTCCTGTTAGTCTATCAGAGCTCAAGGGGCATCCATTACTGAGTTTAGGGCCAGGACATCATATTAATTCATCCATCCATGATGTTGCTAAGCTATCCGGCGCGTACGTAAGCACAGAATACGAAGGTACAAGCCTTGATGCGATCCGTCAGATGGCGGCCATGGGAACCGGAATTGCTATTTTGCCGAGCCTTTACGCACTTACCGAGGCGAAACGGGATGCCGCGTTGGTTGTAAGACGAATTGAACACAAGAACGCGCACCGTACCATTTCACTTATTTGGCGCGATACGTCACCATTCAAAAATCATTTTGAGCAACTGGCTGATGTCCTGCGACGTGCTGCTGATTCTTTGTTAGATGAAGATAGTCCTATGAAAAACTGACCAGCCTAAGCTCAGAATTTCCTGGGTTCCTCTGAAGCAAGTGAAGCACAATTGCTCAAACTGAAATTTGTTGAAAACTGAATGAATTCCGAAAATTAGATCACGTTTTCAGGTGATTTCTGGCATAATCCACCCAGATTAATTTGTTGTTTGGTTTTAAAATTTGGGTGCGGCCAATATTTTAATGGGCCGAGCTATTACAGCTTTGGGCGGGAAAAGAACGCGGTTGGCTATGGCAACCGTGTCGGCGTTTATGTTTGGTTTTTCCTCCACTGTTCATGCTGGAAATTTCTCAATGAATTTGGGCACAAATCCCAACTGGCCATCCGGCGGTTTGGGGCCTGTCAACTTCACGCTTACCGATGAATTCGGCTTCCAGCTTGATGTGAGTGGTGTTGTAACCCGGATTGGAGGAGCGCCAGTGGGCGGCTTCCCGATCAATGAGGTTGGCTTCTTTGGAACTACCACTTCACTCGGTTTGATTTGGGATTCCAGTGCCGGTAGCAGTGGCATTGGAGAATCGACCAACACTGCCACGCTGAGTTTTTCCAGCGGTGGTGCTCCTTTTGCCGTTGATAGTCTTTCATTTGTCATCAGCGATATAGACTCCGTCGACAACAATTCTGGAACAGACCGTTGCGATTTCGTGACACTGACGGGAAATGCCGGCAATCCCACACTATCGCTCGTGAACCCTGTAAGTGCTGCCACTTCCGTGCGGATAGGACCGGCGACAGGTTCCGGCGCCACTGGAGCACTGGCAGCAAATCAGGCCCAATGTATTTACAACACTGGCGCTACAGGTTCACCCAACTCTGCTGGTGATGACAACGGTTCAATTCTTGCAACCTGGCCTGCAGGCACAACCAGTGCAGTCGTGACATATGACGAATCCATTGAAAACGTTCTGGGAAACACAAACCTGAACGCTGCCGCCCGGGGCATAGGTGTCTGGGCAAGTTCCCTGATTGTGGTCAATCAAACCATAAGCCTGGCCAAGGCCGCTGATGTGAGCACCTACGTGGGTGCAGGGGAAACTATCAACTACACATATACGATCACCAATGACGGACCGTTACCCATCAATACCGGCCAGGAAATTCAAATCAACGATGATCAGATTGGTACCTTTACCTGTCCTGCCATTGGCGCAGATATCCCGGTGGGTGGCACGTTCAATTGCACAGCCTCCTATAACACGACGGCTGGCGACGCTGCGGCAGCGAGTGTGGTCAATAACGCTGTTGCTGGTGTGGGTACGCCAGGGCAGGCATTTGCCTCCCGACTGCAATCCAATTCTGCGGCAGAGACCGTGATCCGTGAAATCCCTGCAATCACGCTATCGAAATCGGCCGGGACACCAACAGTTGCAGCCGGTGCGGTCAACACGCTCACCGATGCAGGCGACACAATCCAGTATAGCTACACAGTAAACAATACCGGCAATGTTCCCATTGAAAACGTGGCCATTTCTGATCCTGGCCCCACATTTAATGGCAATGCCGGAACGGGGTCACTGTCTGCTTTCAGCCCGGCAAGTGCCACGATCCCGGTTGGTGGGGCGCAGGTTTTTGTTGCCACCTACACATTTAGCCAGCAGGACGTGGACAATTCTGCCGGAATTACTAATGCTGTTTCAAACACCGCGAACGCGAATGGCAATTCTGCTGGAGGCGTGAACGCCACATCCAATAATTCCTCCGTGCAAACAACGATTGGCGG
>CAWUJF010000274.1:0-5132 GCA_963922405.1 uncultured Hyphomicrobiales bacterium
AACGACAGGCCAATTTTGGTTTCATTCAAGGGGGAATTCTATTCCCCCATTTTTGTGGATTATCCTGAGGAGGTTTTTCTTGGCGATGAAGGTTTCCTGCCCGCCACTGACTATCGGATCCCCGAAATAGAGCAAGCTTTCAATGAAAACGGATGGGCAATTTGGCCTCCAATTCGTTATTCGTTCAGAACGGTAAATACGGAAATTCCTGAGCCTGCGCCTACTAAACCAAGCTGGCTTTATTCCAAGGAAGAAAGATGTGCCCAATATCCGCAAGGCGCTGAAGATTCGGCATGTATCATCGGGAACTGGAACTGGCTTGGTACCGATGATCAGGCGCGGGATGTCATGGCACGCGTCATATACGGCTTTAGAATTTCGGTTCTGTTTGGTCTGATCCTGACCTTTGCATCAGCTGTAATCGGGGTCAGTTCAGGCGCAGTACAAGGCTACTTTGGTGGATGGGTTGATCTTCTTTTCCAAAGGTTTATTGAAATTTGGTCCGCGATGCCAGTGCTTTACCTACTGCTGATTATTGCAGCTGTTCTGGCTCCAGGCTTCTGGATACTGCTCGGGATATTATTGCTGTTTTCTTGGGTTGGGTTTGTGGGCGTTGTGCGCGCAGAGTTCTTGCGAGCCCGTAATTTTGAATATGTGAACGCTGCTCGTGCACTTGGTGTGAATAACAGAACGATCATGTTCCGCCATCTTCTCCCCAACGCAATGGTGGCAACGCTAACCTTCCTGCCATTCATATTGAACGGCTCAATTACGACGCTCACATCGCTGGATTTCCTTGGCTTTGGTCTGCCCCCAGGATCTGCATCCTTAGGCGAACTTTTGAAACAGGGGCAGAACAATCTACAAGCCCCATGGCTTGGAATGTCAGGATTTTTTGTGATTTCCATCATGCTCTCTTTGCTCATTTTTATAGGTGAAGCCACAAGAGATGCTTTCGATCCGCGTAAGACATTTGAGTAGGTGATGGCATGAGCGAACCCATTCTTCAGATAAAGGATTTGTCGGTAGCATTTACACAGGCTGGTGAAACCACTACAGCCGTTGACCGAATTTCCTTTGATATCAAACGCGGAGAGACAGTTGCCCTTGTCGGAGAGTCCGGTTCAGGAAAATCAGTTTCGGCGCTTTCAGTTCTCAAACTATTGCAATATCCGGCAGCTTCGCACCCCACAGGTGAGATCCTTTTCAAAGGTCGCGATATGCTTCAATCGAGCGATGACACGTTGAGAAAGGTACGCGGCAACGACATCACGATGATATTTCAGGAGCCGATGACCTCGCTAAATCCGCTCCACACAATTGAACAACAGATTGCTGAAATTTTGTCACTCCACAAAGGTTTGAGCGGTGAACACGCCCGCAAGCGTGTCATAGAGCTGCTTACACAAGTAGGCATCCATGACCCGGAAACACGCTTGGGTGCCTACCCACATCAAATGTCAGGCGGTCAACGCCAGCGTGTTATGATCGCCATGGCTTTAGCCAATGAACCGGAATTGCTGATTGCCGATGAACCAACCACAGCACTGGATGTGACCGTACAAGCGCAAATTCTGGAGCTACTAAAGGAGTTGCAGGAGAAAAACGGCCTTTCCATGCTGTTTATTACCCATGATCTGGGAATTGTGCGCAGGATTTCGGACCGCTGCTGCGTGATGCAAAGAGGAAAGATAGTCGAGCAGGGTGTGACCAGCGACATTTTTGCAAAGCCGCAACATGAGTACACGCAACATTTGTTGTCAGCAGAACCAAAAGGCTCTCCGCCCGAAACGAACCTTGATGCGTCGCTTGTAATGTCTGCCACCGATATGAAGGTATGGTTTCCGATCAAGAAAGGATTGCTTCGTCGCACAGTGGATCACGTGAAAGCGGTTGACGGGATCAGTCTTGAACTCCGCGAGGGTCAAACGCTTGGCGTTGTGGGTGAATCCGGTTCAGGAAAGACAACTTTGGGCATGGCATTGACCCGGCTGATTTCTTCGGAAGGCAAAATTGCTTTCATAGGCAAAGACATCAATGAATACTCATTTAAGCAGATGCGGGGTCTCAGAGATCGGATGCAGGTGGTTTTTCAAGACCCGTATGGGTCATTAAGCCCTCGTATGTCTGTGGGTGAAATCATTGCTGAAGGGCTTACCATTCATCAATCAGATCTTTCACGGAAAGAGCGTGATCAGCTAGTCATAAATGCGTTGAAGGAGACAGGTTTGGATCCTGAAACCCGCCATCGCTATCCCCACGAATTTTCCGGTGGTCAGAGACAGCGCATAGCAATTGCGCGTGCTATGGTTTTGCAGCCAAAATTCGTGATGCTTGATGAACCCACCTCAGCTTTGGACATGAGCG
Organism: uncultured Hyphomicrobiales bacterium; assembly: GCA_963922405.1. Lineage (GTDB taxonomy): Bacteria > Pseudomonadota > Alphaproteobacteria > Rhizobiales > Rhizobiaceae > JAALLB01. Next base: position 2,368 of record CAWUJF010000274.1, read on the forward strand.
TTCAAGCTCAGGTAGTTGATCTGCTGAGGGACCTCCAGCAGCGTCGTGGACTTGCCTACATGTTTATCAGCCATGACCTTAAAGTGGTGAAGGCCCTGGCTAATCAGGTGATAGTAATGCGCTTGGGCAAGGTAGTTGAACAGGGATCCGCTGAGCAGATTTTTGAAAATCCGCAAACAGATTATACCCGTAAGTTAATGGCGGCTGCCTTCGATATCAAAGCTGCTTGAACTATTGTTGCGTGTGGTGTGCTACCCAATTGCGCCACTTTGCTGGTGAACCTGCAAACACATTGATGTCAGTCTCACCTTCGATTCCAGGAATATGGCCTGTGCCGGTATACTGCCAGAACGACCAGCGTTGTCCTGGATAAACCTGAGAGGGATGGCCCGCCACAGATCTTAACCAGTACTCGTAGCCATGGAATTGTCTGAGACCATTGTCGGCGAAGAAATCAACCGTAGTGTAGATGATTGGAGATTTGCCATAGTGCCGCTTAACTATTTGCAGGAATGTGCGCATTTCCGCTCTGACCTGAGCAGGGCTCGGTTTGCGCTTACAGGACTTGGAACCATGGTTCCATTCCATATCCAAAACGGGAGGTAGTGCATTTGGGTCTTTGGGAACATTGCGGATAAACCAGCGTGCTTGTTCCTGGGGTGTGCGGCAAAAATAATAGAAGTGGTAGGCTCCGCGAGGCACTCCTGCACGAGCCGACCCGTTCCAGTTGCGGGCAAATTTCGGGTCTATATGATCGCCGCCCTCAGTCGCCTTGATAAAGGCAAACGCCACACCGCCGCGCTTTGTCTTGGGCCAGTTAATGTCACCCTGATATCGAGCCACGTCGATTCCATGAACCGGATACTGCCAAGGCTTCCTGGTTGGCCAGTCGACCGGATCCGCATCCCCAAACCGTGGATTTTGAACAGCTAGGCTCACATCAAGCACAGAGGTAGGGCCACCGCTTGAACAAGCAGCAACAACAAATGCAAGTATAACAAGAAACAGGGCTCGCAATGGTTCACTCTCTAATTTTCAACAACGGGAGAAATAAACACAATCTTACTAAAAGCTTTATAAAAGTTTAATTTTCGCTTTTCCAGCGATAATCCTAGTTTAAACACTTAGTGATCGACAATTAGTAATAACTACCGAAAGCACCTAATTATAGCTAGAGCAGATACACATGAAAACAATTGCAGTCATAGGTGCAGGACTTTCCGGACTTGTCTTTGCACGAAAGGTCAATACCGATGCAAAGGTTGTAATCTTCGAAAAATCGAGAGGATTTGGAGGTCGAATGGCCACTCGCCGGGCCGAACCGCTGGAATTTGATCATGGAGCACAGTTTTTCACTGCAAAAGGTGATCACTTTCAGGACTTTTTGAAACCATTCATGGACGCTGGTGTAGTCAAAACCTGGAATGCCAATATCGTTCATTTGAACAATGGTGCAGTGTCTACGCGGGATTCTGAACATCCGCTGCTGGTCGCATCACCGCGGATGAACAGTCTGGCCAGGGAATTAGGAAATGGTCTATCTGTTGAAACGGCAACGCGTATAAGCTCCATAAGAAAGAAGAATAATCAATGGGTTCTTACCGACAATGAAGCGGTAAAACACGGACCATTTGACTGGGTTGTATCTTCAGCACCGGCTGCACAGTCTGCTGAGTTGTTGCCAGATGAATTTGCTCATCATGGCGAACTGAGCAAAGTTAAAATGGCTGCGAATTTCACACTGATGATTCGGCTGAATGAAGCACCAGAATTGGGATTTGATGGGGCTTTCGTTGAAAATTCACCCATTGGTTGGATTGCAGTGAATTCGACAAAGCCGGACCGGCCACACCCTCCAACGTTATTGGTTCAAAGCACGAACACCTGGGCTGATGAACACGTCAACGAGGACAAGTGTATTGTTGAAGAAACATTGCTGCGAACTGCATCAGAATTGGTCGGCTTGGATTTGACGAAGGTGCCTCACAAGAGTTTACACCGATGGTTATATGCAAGCACTCCAGTTGCCGGGGAAAAACCCTATCTGATCGACGAACAGAATTGTCTGGCCGCAATCGGTGATTGGTGTATTAGAGGTCGTGTTGAAGCTGCATTTGAAAGCGGACGTCAATTGGGCGAACAAATGCAAAAGATCATTTAGCGCATGAACTTTTGCATGTCCTCCAGTTTGGTGGATCCCACGGCTTCGATCATTTGCTCACGCAATTTTCTCATGCCGCCCAACCAACGGTCATAGTCTTCAGACTTACGCTGAACAAAGAGTTTCACTTCCGGATGCGTATGGATGATGAATATTTCAGCTTCAATGCCTTTGAGAATTTCTTCAGCGGCCTCATCCGGTGTAATGATACCCGGATTACGGTTTTCAATATTACCGTCGCCATACCCGGTCATTGCAGTCGCCACATATTGAGGACAGATGCATGATACTTTGATGCCCTGTTTTCCATGTGTAATGGAAAGGGATTCAGCAAATCCAATCGCCGCGTGCTTTGTTGTGGAATAGGCTGCATCTCCAATCTGGCTCAGCAACCCGGCAGCCGACGCCATATTCAGGAAATATCCTTCACCTCTTTCGATCATTGACGGCAGAACCGCTCGGGCTGCATAAACATGTGACATCACATTAACTTCCCATGACGTCTGCCAAACACTATTGCTTGCAGAAGCCGCATCATCGCCTTCCCCGAAAGCGACACCAGCGTTGGAAACAAACATGTCTACAGGACCAAATGTCTCCTCAG
>CAWUJF010000275.1:0-5076 GCA_963922405.1 uncultured Hyphomicrobiales bacterium
TATTTTCTATCGAGGGTTTGATGGTTTTGTAGCGCCCATGGCTGGTTCCTGATCAATGGTCCATGCAAATCTTCACAAAATCCCAAACCGTTTTTTCAACTCATGCCTGATAAAATCATACTTGGCCACTATGGTCTTGGCGCATTGTTATATTCGTCAGAGCATGGGTTTTTCTTGGGCGTTGTTATGTTGACTGCAGGATACGATGGATTTGATTTGAAATCTTTTACTCTCTTGTCTGCGTCAGCTCGACTTAAATAGATATCTGTATTCTTTGAGTATCTTTCGATATCCGCTTCCTTCATGTAGCCAGTCATAAAGCGGATGAACTGGGTCGTATAAGCGGTGCACCCGGATTTTTTACGAGTGATCTGATAGATGTCTAGAATTTTTCCTTTCCTGTAAAGATTGTATCCTAGCTTGATTTCACTACCCACTTTAGGACCTTTTCCCTTTTTGTCGATATATGAGTATATGGTCCAGACCCTCACATCCCCGGGCCTTTTTTCTCCAATTCCAGAAGCGTCTTGTGAGACATTTCTACTGTCCCCGCCAAATTTCGCAGCATAACCTCGCTTAACTTTCCGAGGATCTTTTCCTTCAGGTTCAAAATTTGAGAATTCGAGATTAATGCTAGCCGTTAGCCTTTTATAGTCATTCACAGCGGCATTATATGGCACATGATTATTGCCCAGACGTAGTTTATCCGGAAAAGCTGCTAGCTTCTTCAAATGCTTCTCCAGTTCCACCACACGCCCTTCCCAAACAGAAGGATCGTCGAATTCGCGTTGTGCTTCCAGCGCAAAATTCGACTGGTTCCAAGCATCTTTAGCGGCGATGTTCTTCACATCTATTCCGTAGCTGCGGCGTAACCCTTCGGCCAATTGATTGTAAGCATTCTCCAGTGAACGGTATTTCTCACGGGAACGGTACTTTTTCATGTAATAGGAATGCAGGTAATGAAAGTTCAACCGGGCTTTTTCTATGATTGCATCATTCAAACTCAACCCATTTTTCCATGCTAATTTTGCAATGGTTTCAGGAATGAACCTGTCTTCAGATCCTACTATCAGGAATGTCTCGTCCCAGTCCGGGCTACCAGGTACATTGTAGGACCATTCACCGGGAGCTCCGGTGGCACCAGCATCCTCAACCATGTCGAGAAGTGCGTACTCACTGGCAACATTCTTGGCCGAGAAAGTCATTCTTAGATCCACATCACTAATACGAAGCTTGCTGCGCAAATCATCCGTAAGTAGCTTGTAGCTCCTCAACTCATACTGAATACCCCTTGAAGTCATTTTGGGTAACGTAACCGCACCACCCACCACATCGTATTTGAAGTGTAATGAAATCACCGGTTCCCCGAGGAGACTGCCTAGTTTTGCCTCAGCATCCCAACGGATCTCCAGAAAGGCATTTTGGGCGGCAAACCTTGAATTGGCGTCCAATGACCTGCCATTCAGAACGTTGCTGTCCTGGCTTATTCTTGAAAAACCTGACAATTTAAATTTCATCGGCTCAGCCACGGCCATATTGGGCCAAGCGATTGTGATGACGAGGGCTAACAGAGGTATTAGTTTCGCAAACATGATTTTAGTTGAGATCAATTTATCCATGCCTCTATTTGTGCCTTTTGTTCCCTTGAAAAAGTTGGAATTCTACCAGTGTCTAATGCACTGAGATTATTCAACGTCAGATTCTTGAGCTCTTCTGGCGTATTGTTTTCAGTGACAGAAGCTTCCGCTGTTTGCGCTTGTGAAGGGCGAGATTTTTCAACGCTGTAGCAGGTGATGTATTCTTTAAATACCCAACCCTCAACGGCACCACTTTGCAGCGAGCGTACCAAAGCCCATGGCCTACCCTTATTGTCAGGGGCGGTACGTATTACTGACAAGAGCAGTCCGTTCGGAAAGGATGTTAATTTACGCCCATTTGGCTTGGCGCGTACGTTTAGTGGTGTGCCCGTTGGATCAGTAACCTCGCATCGCTCATCCGCCAACGTCAACGGAGCGGTTAATTGCAAGAATGAGAAAGTTAAAAGGACTTTTGCGAAAACAGATAAGACAAAACGCACATTCCAGTTTCTAATCATGCTTCCTCGACTACCTCACACTTTGATTCCTGCTGAAGATTAACAGGAATAGCAGCATAAACAACGGCTTAGCTTTGAAAATAGGCTTAATGGATAACGTTTTCCTAAATAACTGGCGAAAGGTGAAATTGTCATTTGCCACAAACGCTGATTTCGAATTGCCGGAAAACAAAAACCCGCCATTTTATGGTGCGTTTTTGCCGGTCCGCATTAACAAGACAGCGAAAAGTATGATCATGACCTTTAGGGTATGGAAACTGATGGGAAAGCAGCGCTAAGGATAATACTCAATCATCAAAGCGCCTTACAGCAGCGCAATGGCGGAGAGGGTGGGATTCGAACCCACGGTACGCTTGCACGCACGCCGGTTTTCAAGACCGGTACATTCAACCACTCTGTCACCTCTCCAGATGCCTATGTGGCTTGGTCAAGACGCTATGCGACATTCGAAACGAATTTTCAAGGGCTAAAACAAAAAAGGGAGACCGAAGCCCCCCTTTTTATCAAAAAGTTGCAAGTCACTATTGCGGCAGCTTGTCATCCACGCCCTTCACGTAGAAATTCATGCCCAGCAAAGTGCCGATATCAGCGGTTTCACCCTCTTTCAGCCACTCGGAACCATCCTGCTTGGTGATAGGGCCGGTGAACGGCTCAAAGGTGTTTGCTTTGATCTTTGCTTCCGTTTCCTTGGCAAGCGCTGCCACATCATCCGGCATATTGGTGTACGGCGCCATGACCACACTGCCGTGATCCATGCCGTGCCACACATCCTGGCTTGCCCAGGTACCGTCTTTCTGTGCCTTCACACGCTCCACATAATACGGCGCCCAATCATCGATGATAGCGGTCAGCTGCGCGTTCGGTGCGAATTTGATCATGTCAGAAGCCTGACCAAACGCCTTGATGCCGCGCTCTTCAGCCACTTGAACAGCAGCGGTAGAGTCTGTGTGTTGCGTGATGATATCAACGCCCTGGTCAATCAGGGTCTTGGCAGCGTCTGCTTCCTTGCCCGGGTCAAACCATGTGTTCACCCAAACCACTTTCAGCTTGAAGTCCGGGTTCACGGTTTGCGCTCCCAGGATGAACGCGTTGATGCCACGGACCACTTCAGGGATCGGGAATGAAGCAATGTAGCCTGCCACCCCGGTCTTGGAGACCTTGGCAGCAATCTGGCCCTGGATATAGCGACCCTGATAGAACTTTGAAGAATAGGTGGAGACATTATCGCTTTCACGCTTGAAACCGGTGGCATGCTCAAAGTTCACATCCGGAAACTTCTTGGCAACCTTGTTCGTTGGCTCCATGTAACCAAATGACGTTGTGAAGATGATGGAGCAGCCTGAACGGGCAAAACGCTCAATCGCGCGTTCCGCATCAGCACCTTCTTCCACGCTTTCCTGATACGCTGTTTCAACGCCCAGTTCTTTCTCAACGGCCAGACGTCCCTGATCATGCTGATAGGACCAACCGAAATCACCAATTGGGCCCACATAAATGAAACACGCTTTGTCGGCAGCATGTGCCGGTGTCATCATTGTTGTGCTGGCAAGAACGCCCAGTCCAATGCTTGCCATAGTTGCTAGAATTTTTTTCATAAATTCCCTCTTCCCTGTTCTATGTTTATCTGTCCGGCACATAGCCCTTACCGAGCGAGGCCGGAGTATTAATCAGTGTCAGCCTGCGATTACGCGAAATTATGACCAGAACCACTATGGTGGCTATATAGGGCAGTGCTGACAAGAATTGCGAGGGCATATTTACCCCAAGTGCCTGAATGTGCAACTGCGCAATGCCCACAGCACCAAACAAATATGCACCTATCAACACTCTGGCGGGTCGCCAGGAAGCAAATACCACCAGTGCAAGCGCGATCCAGCCCCTGCCCGCGGTCATGTTTTCAATCCATTGTGTGGTGTAAACGAGCGACATATAGGCCCCTGCAAGACCCGAACACGCACCGCCGAAAACAACAGCCATATACCGTACTTTTGCAACGGAAATTCCAAGCGCATTCGCCGAAGTGTGATTGTCCCCCACCGCTCTTAAGACAAGCCCGGCTCGTGTTTTAAATAGCAACCAAGACACACCAAACAACAGGCCGATGGACATGTAGAAGATGATATCCTGGGCAAAGAGGAGTTTCCCGATGAGTGGCAAATCAGAAAGGAATGGCACCACAATCGGTTGCAGCTTTATTCCGGGAATGCCCACAAAGGCCTCACCCCACAGTCCTGATATTCCAAGACCCAAAATGGTGAGGGCAAGCCCGGTTGCCACCTGATTGGTCAAAAGGGTGATTGCCAGAAAAGCAAAGAGCAGGGAAAAGACACCACCTGTTATGATGGCGCCAATAACGCCCACATAAGCACTTCCGGACATCTGAGCAAAAGCAAACCCGGAAATGGCGCCCATGATCATCATGCCTTCCACGCCGAGGTTAAGCACCCCTGCCCGCTCGGTTATCAATTCTCCCAATGCAGCGATCAGCAGTGGTGTCGCCGCTGTTACAATGGTCAGGAGAATAGCTTCGGCTATGGTCACGACAATTCCCCCGAAGTTTTCTGAAATTTCACCCTGGAGGCAATTTTGACCCGGTAGTGGATGAGCGTGTCACAGGCCAGTACAAAAAACAGCAACATGCCCTGAAAGACGCTGGCAATCTTGTCTGAAATACCAAGGCTCACCTGCGCAGCCTCCCCACCCAGATAAGAGAGCGCCAAAATAGTCCCGGCAGCCAGAATACCAAGCGGGTTCAATCTGCCCAGAAACGCCACAATAATGGCCGTAAACCCGTATCCGGGGGAAATGGAGGGTCTTAGCTGCTGGATAGCGCCTGAAACTTCCACAATGCCTGCCAGCCCGGCAAAGGCTCCTGAGACAAGAAACACAAAGAGCGTTGTCTTCTTGGGATCAAAACCCGCAAACCGGCCTGCCCGTGGCGCTTCACCTACCACAGCGATCTCAAACCCTTTCATCGTTTT
>CAWUJF010000276.1:0-5011 GCA_963922405.1 uncultured Hyphomicrobiales bacterium
CCCATGTGGAAGGGTTCCTGAAATATCAGCGAAACGAAGCCTGGATATGGGAAGCGCAAGCCTTGAGCAGGGCGAGGTCAGTGGCCGGAAACGGTGACCTTTGCGAGCAGATCAGCAAGGAAATTCCGGACATTCTTTCAGCACTCGAAAAGCACGAGAAACTCAGCGATGAGATTTTCAACATGCGGATGCGCATTGAAGAAGAAAAGGGCGATGACAATCCGTGGAACGTCAAGGTCGCGAAAGGAGGCGTCCTGGATGTGGAATTCATCGCCCAGTGGCTCACGCTGAATTACGGCGGTGAGGGTGGAAAATCACCAGGCGAAGTGCTGGGCAGTGCCGCGGGCAATAACCTGGGCGAAGATGAACGCGAACATCTGATGAAAGCCTACGACCTCTATTCCCTGGTGATGCATCTTTCCAGAGTTTGCCTTTCCGATGAAACCGAAATTGCCGAAGCGCCAGCAGGGTTCCACGAAATCCTCACAAGCAGCATGGACCTGCCGGATCTGGCTGCCTGTGAAGCTCATCTCGTTGCGGTGCAGGAACAGACCAGGCAAATCTTCACAAACTTGCTGAAGGCGTAAAAAAAAGCCCCGAACGAATGTTCAGGGCTAGCACAGTTGGCAGGGTAAACTTGTATCAGGCGGCCTTGGTGTTCTCCTTGCAGCTCTGTCCTTTGGCAATCGGCAACCGGATTGAGACGATTGTGCCGTTACCTTCAACGGATCTGATTTTCATGGCGCCACCGTGTAATTCTGTCAGTGAACGGGAGATTGCGAGGCCAAGGCCTGAGCCTTTGTGGCTTTTTGTGAATTGGTTCTGCACCTGTTCGAACGGGCGTCCGAGCTTGCGCAGATTGGATTTCGAAATTCCAATGCCATTGTCTTCGATGGTGATCGTCACACAATCTCCGCGGCGGCGGGCGCGGATGTGGATACGGCCATTTTCATTGGAAAATTTGACCGCATTGGACAACAGATTGATCAGGATTTGTTTGATGGCCCGGCGGTCAGCTTCAATTTCTATCTTCGGTGAAACATTGTCTTCAATCAAAAGTTTGCGCTCTTCAGACTGATGCGAAACAATCCGCATGGTCTCTTCAATCATTTCATCCAGATTGAATTTTTCATAATCGAGAACCACACGGCCCGCTTCGATCTTTGACATGTCGAGCACATCATTGATCATGCCAAGCAGATAGGATCCACTCTCGTGAATATCACGGGCATATTCCGCATATTTCTCAGACCCGAGCGGTCCGAACATGCCTTCGTTCATGATCTCGGAAAAGCCGATAATGGCGTTGAGCGGCGTTCTCAACTCATGCGAAATATTGGCAAGGAATTCGGATTTTGCCTTGTTGGCAGCCTGGGCGCGGTTCTTTTCCTGGGCGTATTTGTCTGCCATCTCCGCCAGCTGATGCTTCTGTTTCTCAAGCGTCACATGGGATTTCTCCAGATCAGCAATGATCGCCATATGGCGTTTGTCAGACTCCATCAAACGGGCTTCATGCAGCTTGATGGTTGTGATGTCCGTACCAACCGAAACAAAACCACCATCTTCCGTGTGGCGCTCATTGATCTGTAGCCATCTTCCGTCTTCCAGCTTTGCTTCGAGCGTACGGGTCTTGTCATCGCTATCTAGGCCACGAATTTGCTCCACGCTGGTCTGAGGTGACCTCGCGCGCTTCATCACGGCATCATAAGGCATACCGGCACTCAGCCAGTCAGGGTCAAGCTGATGCAACTGCTGATATTTGGAGTTGCACATCACCAGGCGCTTTTTCTCATCCCACAATACAAAGGCTTCCGGCAGGCTCTCGATCGCATCATGCAGACGCATGTCTTTCTGGTAGGTGGCCTGTTCCATGTGGCGTTGTTCGGTGATGTCCTCGGCAATGCCCACAAGACGTGGTCTTCCCGTATCTCTGCCCGCCATCTCGACTTTGAGGCGGATCCAGAGCCAGTCACCGTCGCTATGTTGCATCCGGAAGATTTGCTCCACCTGCATCAGGTTCTGATCAAGCACGCGGCATGCGAGCATGTAGAGGTCCACATCATCTGGATGGACCATCTCCACTACTTTTGAAAAACTGATGATTTCCCCTTTGGGTGGCATTCCCAGCAACTCGAACATGGATTTTGACCAGTAAAACTGGCCACGGGACAAATCCCAGTCCCACAAACCGCAACCGCCACGCATCAAGGCGGTTTCAAACCGGTTTTGTACTTCGCCATATATGCTGTCTGCCTCACGGGCACGGGCATTCTGGGCAAAATAGGCATAAAGAATGACCAGAAGTATTGAGGACGTGGCCACAAACAAAGTTACATTGAGCGAAACACTCTTCTGCCATTCAGCAAAAATCACATGTTCCGGCTGGATCAGTGTAATACCACCATATGGTGAAGGCAGCCTTCGATGAACGGCAACAGCTGGTTCGCCTGCAATGGTTGTCACTTCCCGACTTTCTGCCCGGGCTCCGAATGTAGTCAGCAACAATACGTTGCCAAGCACACTGTCAAGTTGTTTGCCGTTTGCATTAGCGTGATAGGGCAGGCTGGCAAGAATTATCCCTTTGTCATCAGTCAGGATTACGTTTCGTCCAGCAGGCAGGTATTTTGCAGGTATCGTGTCTGCCAGATAGTTTTGCAGTTTTAGATTGTTCGCTGCGGAAATATTTTCCGCATCTATCCTCTCGAGTTTTACTTGCAGTAATTCCGCAATGAAATGCATTTCTCGTTTCGTCTGATGAGCAATTGCATCGGCCTGGGATTGTAGAGTAACCCAGCGCGCCGTGCCTGCAATCACGAGAAAAAGCACGATCAGGAAAGGAACCAGTTTTCGAAGAAAAGACTCTGAACGTAAAAGGCTTTCATAGGCGGGATGGCTCAGTTGCCGGGCATAGCCGGCAACTGTATTAACGGTTTGGCCGCTGTTTTGCGACAACAAACCACCACGGGGTCGCACGGATTGCGCCTCCGCATGAGCCATTTCGACCTCCTCGATTTATCAATGTTCCGGAAACGCCGCGTACCCGAATCACCCCTACTTTGAATCATCGGGAATCGCTTTGTCCAGCCCTGTTAATAAATTATTTACAATTTGCTCGAGGTGACCGTAATTTACCCTTTTAATGTGCGATCCAGAATGTCCTGGACGTCCCTTGAAAGCTCCGGTGTTGCTGCAATTGACTGCAATGCCGCCTCAGCAAGTTTACGTCTTCCAGCTTCCAGAGATCGGAACGATCTGAATGCAGTAAGAAGCCTTGCTGCCACTTGCGGATTAATCTTGTCGAGTTTGATCAGGGACTTCGCCATCAACTCATAACCCTTACCGTTTGCGGCATTGAAAGCGGATGGATTTGCCATGGAGAACGTGCCGATCAGAGAGCGGAAACGGTTCGGATTGTTAAATGTGAAATCCTCATGTTTCATCAGTCTGTTGACCAATGTAACCGTTGCCGGTCCGGGTCGCGTAGCCTGAACTGCAAACCATTTGTCGAGAACGATATGGTTGTCGCGATATCGCTTGTAGAAGTCCGCCAGCACTTTCTCTCTTGCAGCCTTGTCAGAATGAAAATGCACGATCGTGCTCAGGCAGTTAAAGCGATCCGTCATATTGTCCGCCGCTTTGTAATTACGCATGATTTCCTTGGCCGCATCCTTGGATTTACCCAGAATTGCCAGAGCCATCAGAGATGCTCTGAGTGATCGCTTTCCGGCTTCTTCGGCAGAAGGAGAAAAACTCTCCGATGGGCTGAGCGTGTCGAGAATTTCGTGGCGCACACCTTCCATCGCTTTACCCATGGCAACACATACGGTGGTTAAAGCCTTGTTGATTGCCTGTGGGTCCACATTCTTGCCAATGGTCTGCGCCAGATCCCCTTCGCTTGGAAGGTTGAGCAAAGTTGCTCTGAAGGCTGGGTCCAGTGTTTCCATCTGGGCAATGGATTTCGAAATCTCCAGAAACTTTTCATCCACCTCAATGGGTTTGCCAGCTTGAACCGCCTTGGTCGCATTGATCAAAAGGCGCGTTGCGTAATTCTGATAGGCCTGCCACCTGCTGAAGGGATCAGTGTCGTGCAAAGCAAGGAAGGCCAGGTCACTTGGTGACTGGCGATAATTTATCTGCACAGGTGCTGTAAACCCTCGGTTCAGGCTAAGGATAGGGCGTTGCTCAATCCCGCTGAAGACTGCCTTGTGTTTGCGTTTTTTCAGGTGAAGCAGATTGCCATCCTTCTCAATGCCGGTGACATTCTCAGGTATGATTTCCGAACCATCACTGCCAAAGAAACTCACGCGCTGGGGAATATGATGCGGCGCCTTACGGGTCTGGCCCGGTGTGGGCGGGATAAATTGCTCAAACTCTACGGTAAGCCTGCCCTTGGCCTTTTCATAGGATGTGGACACATTGATCAGTGGCGTTCCGGCTTGGGAGTACCAAAGGGCAAACTGCGACAAATCCACTTTACCAGCCTTTTCAAAACAAGCGATGAACTCTTCAATCGTTGCCGCGTCGCCGTCGTGGCGTTTCAGGTACAAATCCATACCTTTGCGGAATTTCGTTTCACCCAGAATGGTCGCGATCATCCGCACCAGTTCCGCACCCTTTTGATAAACGGTGGCGGTGTAGAAGTTATTGATTTCCACATAGGTGTTGGGTCGAACCGGATGGGCGAGGGGACCAGCATCCTCAGGGAATTGCGCAGCTTTTAATCCACGCACATCTGATATCCGCTTCACTGGACGCGAACGCTGGTCGCTAGAAAATTCCTGATCACGGAAGACCGTAAGCCCTTCCTTCAGACAAAGCTGGAACCAATCCCGGCAGGTTATCCGGTTTCCCGTCCAGTTGTGAAAATACTCATGCGCAATGATGCCTTCGATGTTGGAATAGTCGCCATCGGTCGCCGTTTCCTGATCCCCCAACACATATTTGTCGTTGAAGATGTTGAGGCCCTTGTTCTCCATCGCCCCCATGTTGAAGTCCGAAACGGCAACAATGT
>CAWUJF010000277.1:0-5008 GCA_963922405.1 uncultured Hyphomicrobiales bacterium
ATGACTAATCAAAACTGCAAGCTCGTGAACGCGCGCTCGCCGGATGGCGAGCAAGACCAAACAAAACCTCGAGTGAATACCCCAACACGCCCAATTCCAACACTAGACCAATAGGTAAATTCTCCATCAAACACCCGACTAAATACACAATAAGACATTGCTTTAACGGTATATTCACCGCTGCTTCTATACGCTCAGGCTGTAGCAAGAATTTTATCTGCATGATGCGCGCTACACAGTCATTTCTGAAATGTGAATTTACAATCAATCCCAATCGCTGCAAGACGCGTTTCATCTGAATTGGCAGATGAATATGAAACCTGCTGTCGTCACACTCGAAACCCGGTCGGCCCCGCTGGATCTCGCAAAACGACAGGAAACACCCTGCGGCTATCTGAACAGAACTATTGCTTATCACGGAATTCTATTAAATATGCCTGCTACAAATTTTCATTCTGTTGCTGAAGATAAGACAATCGAGCAAGACATCGCATCGAGCCATATCAAGAGCCTCAGAACTGCAATCTGGGTCTTTGATATCGATCATTCAAAAGTTGTGTGGGCAAATGAAGCAGCATTGAAAGTGTGGGGCGCTGAAACACTTGATGAGTTGAAAGCCAGAGAAATGGCGTCCGACATGTCCGTATCTGTGGCGCAAAGGCTAAAACAATATCAAGAAGATTTCACTAAATCAGATGTGAGTTACGCGGAAGTCTGGACCCTGTATCCCGATGGAAATCCGGTCACACTGGATGTTCATTTTAAGGGTTACCATTTTAGCGATGGTAGAATTGGCATGCTTTGCGAAGCCATGTCACAACGCTCTGAAACTCCAGACGGACTGCGAAGCGCTGAAGCGCTATTGCACACCTCGGTCATGATTTCCCTTTATGACCAGAACGGCAACGTGCTCTATTCCAATCCGGCAGCTCGCGCCTCATTGCCGGAGAATGTCAATAATCTGCCGGACCGGTTCTTTCATCAATCGGACTATTTCAATCTAACCGGTCAACTGCAGCTTAACGGCGGATGCCAGACATCAACTCAGATAAAGACCACCAGAGGTGTACGCTGGCATGAAATCACTGCGCGCGAATGTCTCGATGCCGTTACCGGGCAGAAGGCAATTCTGCTGAGTGAGATCGACATAACAGAACTTAAAGAGACCGAACAGCACGCCCAGTTCCTGGCTGACCACGACACGCTCACCGGCCTGCCAAACCGAAACTTTGTGCAGAAGATCATTCCCAAAAAACTGATCTCGGCTTTGGAGTTTGATGAAAAACTTGCTTTCCTTCTCATTGATGTGGACCGGTTCAAAACCGTGAATGATACGCTCGGTCACGCGGCCGGAGACGACCTTCTGGTTCAGGTGAGCGCCCGGCTTCTGGACATATCGAAAAACAAGGGGATGGTTGCTAGGCTGGGTGGCGATGAATTTCTAATTTGCCTGAGCAATTTGCAGAGCTGGGATGAAGTAGACGAGTTCTGCATCCGGCTGGTGCGCGAATTTCAAACCATCTTCACGATCAGTGAGAAAGAACTTCATGCCACCTTGAGCGTAGGAGTAAGCCGATACCCGGAAGATGCTGACAACATCCACGAACTTCTCAGATTTGCTGATGTGGCCATGTACGAGGCCAAGAAAGACGGTAGGAACAATTATTCCTGTTTCAACAGCAGGTTGCGGGAAAAAATCGACGGCCAGATGACACTGGAGCGGGATTTGAGGGGTGCGATTGAGGCAAATCAGTTCGAACTTTTCTATCAACCACGACTGAACTCATTCACCAATGAAATTGTGGGTGGCGAAGCGCTCATCCGCTGGAACCACCCTACCCGCGGAATGCTGATGCCAAACCAGTTCATCGATACCGCGGAAGAGATGGGTCTGATTAATGAAATCGGTGACTGGGTCATGACCCAGGCTGCAAGCGAACAGGCATACCTTGAGCAGATCGGTTTTCCGATTACGGTTTCGCTGAACCTCTCTCCCAAACAGTTTGACTTCACAAACATGCTCGCAAACGTCTTGTCACTTCAGGAACGCACAGGATGCAGTCCGGAAAAGATTGAACTGGAAATCACCGAGACAACGCTCATGCGTAACGACAAGTTCACGAGGGATCTGCTGGCCACCATACAAGACAGAGGCTTCGGGATAGCCATTGACGATTTCGGAACCGGGTATTCAAACCTCGCCTACATCCAGAACTACCCCGTGACCAGCCTGAAGATTGATCGCTCATTCATCAGCAACATTGATAAAAATCACGCGGTCACGCAGCTGATCGTTTCGCTTTGTAAACTGCTCCACATCAATGCCGTGGCAGAAGGTGTGGAGACACAGGAACAACTGGACTGGCTGCGAAGACACGGCTGCAAGGAATATCAGGGTTTCCTCTTTTCCCCGCCAATCAATCGCAGTGCTTTCCTGCAACTCCTGCAATCGCAAAAAGGTCTTATGAATTTCGAGAGTGAGAACCAGATTTATCCGTTACTGCAGTCTAGCACTGGATAACAAAATGTCGGCTGTTCCTCACTCCCGAAAAGCGCGTTGAAACTGGTCTGACAGCGGCTTTACCAGATAGCTGAGCACAGTGCGCTCATCCGTTGAGATAAAGACATCCGCTGGCATGCCAGGCATCAGCGCGACCCCATTCATTGATTCAGAACCCCGATTATCAATTTCAAGATGCACCACATAATAGCTGAGATCACGCGCCTCATCACGGCTCAGATCAGCCGACACATGGGTGATGCGCGCGTCAGCCTCCGGGGTGATGTTGCGATTGAAACTGCTCAGGCGCACAACTGCCTGCTGGTCAGGTGAAACCTGATCAATATCTTTGGGTGACACCCGTGCTTCCACAAACAATTGCTCGGTCTGCGGAACGATCTTCAAGATCTCCTCACCCGGTGCAATGACCCCACGCAGCGTGTGGAATGCGAGACTGTGGATGACCCCGTCAATTGGCGCTCGAACCTCAAGCCGCTCAAGTCGTGAACTAAACCGCATGGCACTGGAATGATGCTGCTCCTTCTCGCCCAAAAGGCTTTCTATCTGGCGCTCCAGAGACGTCAGCCTTGGCTTTTGCACCAAGCCTTTCTTCGCTAGCTTCTCCAGATCCTCCAGCTCCGATCGCAAAAGCTCAATCTGGTTCGCCTTCGAAAGTGCCTGGCTTTCCTCTGCCCTGATCTGGTTTTGAAGTTCTGCTTCATCCAACCGAAGCAGCACATCCCCTGCTGAGACCCGGTCTCCATCTTTGACACGAATTTCCTTGATCAGGCCGCCTTCCAGATGCTGAACGGACTTGCTGAACGATTGTACTTTGAGTTCACCCGAAGCAATGACCGCACCATTGATCTGGGTTGTGGCTGCCCAGCCACCTGCACCAAACAACAAGACGATGATCACAAACATAGCAGTCAGAATATATCGGCCAATCTGCTGATCCGCCTTCCAAAGATCGTTACTTTTATCCGGTGACTGATCGCCTTCCACGTTTGAGTTAGCCATTTGCCGCTCTCCTTTTCGCTGGCTCAAGTTCTGTCACATTTTTCTTCAACGCCTTTGATTTGTCACCAAAGGAAACCTGACGTCCGTCCTTGAGAACAAGCACGAGATTAACCGCTGACAAAACATTGGGCCTGTGCGCCATGATGATCACTGCACAGCCCTCTTCCCGTAACGCTGAGATTGCTGAGGTAAGTGCGAGCTCCCCTTCATTGTCGAGATTGGCGTTTGGCTCATCGAGTACGATCAATGACGGGTTCCCGAACAATGCCCTCGCAAGTGCAATGCGCTGGCGCTGGCCTCCGGAAATGGAAATTCCGCTCTCACCAACCTTTGTGGCATAACCTTGTGGTAGCCGGATCACCAGATCATGAACCTGCGCCCTCTTCGCCGCTTCAACGATCATTTCAGGAGTGGCTTCAGGATTAAAGCGGGCAATGTTCTGCGCAACTGTTCCGTCAAACAGTTCCACATCCTGCGGCAGATACCCGACTGACTTTCCCAGTTGTTGAGGCAACCATTGGGTTAGGGCAGCACCGTCCAGCCTCACATGCCCGCGCAACGCAGGCCACACACCAACCAGAACTCTGGCAAGCGTGGATTTACCGCTCGCATTCGACCCCACCACGGCCATTGCATCTCCGGGCCCAACCTGAAAGTTCAGGTCTTTGAGCACCGGCTCACGTGAACCCGGTGGACCGGCATAAAGACGCTCCGTGGATAGAAAGCTGTTTGGCGCTGGCAGCTCTATGCGTTGATCAACTTTCACATGCTCATCCACCGCCTTTGACAATCTGCCATAGGCATGTCGAACAGAAACGATATTTCGCCACTGACCAACAATCTGTTCAATCGGTGCAAGGGCACGCGACAGGATGATTGATGCAGCCACAATGACACCTGCCGAGATTTCACCTGCGACGGCGTAATAAGCGCCACCTGCAAGCATCAGCGATTGGAGAAACAACCGAGACACTTTCGACAGTGTTGACATGGTTCCGGAAACATCTGCCGCAATCAATTGATGCGAAACACTTTCGCGATGCACATCAAGCCATCGTTTCTGGAATGCTTCAAACATTCCCATAGAGTGCAAGACCTCCGCATTGCGCCTTCCTGATTCAGCAAGCGCTGCTGATCTCGATGCGAGCTTGGCTGCACGCTCCACAGGCTTTCTGGAAGCAAATTCGTTGTAAAGTGAAATCACCAGAAGACACGCCGCACCAGCAATAGCCAGCATCCCCAACACTGGATGGAACAGATAAATCACCAGAAAATAAAGCGGCGCCCAGGGTAAATCGAACATGGCAGTGGGTGCGGAACTACCAAAGAACTGACGGATGGAATCAAGATCCTGAAGTAGAGTTCGTTTGCGTGCATTTTCCTCAGGTGAATTGACGCTTACCACACTCCGGAAGACCTGATCATTGATCTGTCTATCGACACGTTGACCCACACGCACCATCACACGCGACCGCAGCAGTTCCAGAA
>CAWUJF010000278.1:0-4999 GCA_963922405.1 uncultured Hyphomicrobiales bacterium
ATTTTTCTAATTCGCCCATGAAATCGGATCTGTTCAATCGAGCAGCATGATCGTGATTTTTAACTAGACCAGGCATCAAAGTGAGATTGAATTCTGGACGCTGCCCACCCGCATATGAGAGCGGAAACACTGACATATCCAATTGACCACGCGACAATGGTTTGTACTGTTCTCTTGGCTTAAACAAGGACTTTGATGGAAAGATCTTGATAGACAAACCCACATCGGCCTTGGCAACCTCATCAGCTACCATTTGGGCTACCTGATGTCGTACGTCTTTGGTTGACCATTGATGTGAAAGTCGCAACTCAGTCGCGTTTGCCGCTAAGGTTGCAGCGCAGCTCATGGCCGCTGCCATTGCTAATTTGATATAACTCTTTTTCATGTATTCCTCCCATTACGCTTCAGGTGATGTAAAACTCTTCCGTTTTAAGGAATACGAAAACTGATATTCAATGTCAATAATATTGTATACAAGATTTTCTGTATTGTATTTTTGATCTCGAATCTGTAGAGTCTAGTTATGGAAATCAGAACAGCAGATAGAATTCGCGAAAATCTCGAACAGATGATTGTCGCCGGTGAATTTTTCAATGGCGAACGCCTGGATGAAGTAAAACTGGCAGAAAAATTTGCTGTGTCTCGCACGCCGCTTCGAGAAGCTTTTCAGGGATTAGCAGCTTCAGGTTTGTTAGAGCTGATCCCCCGTCGTGGCGCATTTGTAAAATACCCTGACCTTGTAGAGCTGGTGGAAATGTTTGAAGTGATGGCTGAACTAGAGGTCATGTGCGGAACACGCGCTGCAAGGCGTGTTACGGACAGACAGTTAAAAGACATCAAGAAAACAATTGTCGCATGTGAGAAGGCTTTGAAGAAAGGTGATAGCGATGAATATTACCGAGAGAATGAATTATTCCATCACCTCATTTATGAAGCTAGTGGCAATAGCTTTATGGCCCAGCAGGCATCCGTACTGCACAAAAGACTCAAACCGTTCCGCAGAATGCAACTAAGAGTTCGAGGTAGAATGCCTCAATCTATGAGTGAACATCACGAAATTCTCTCTGCAATAGAAGCAGGGGATGCTGAGAAAACTGCTGAGTGCCTGAGAAGACATGTCGCCATTCAAGGGGAAAAGTTCAATGATTTGATGGCGAGCTATAATTCTATGAAATTGTCCGCTGCCGGATAGTATCAAGGCCTCAAAGACTGCAAAACACTTTCCTCGCTTATGTTGCTGTGTAAACTTCTGACCAGTGCGTATCAGGATGAAGTAAGGAGCAACAATTGAAAAACCAATCAAAACCCACATTCAGTGGCCCGGAGATTTGCTCCTATACGGCTCGCAAAGTAGTGACCATGTTAAAAAGAAGAGAAGTGTCTCCCAAAGAGCTTCTCGATGCAGCTTATGAACGGATCACTACCGTTGAACCATCTGTAAATGCCATGCCCATACTTTGTGAAGAAAGAGCACGCGCTTCTATTGCAAAGCTTTCAGACAAATTAGAACTAAATGGTTCGCAGCCAGGTTGGCTTGCAGGTCTTCCAATCGGCATCAAGGACTTGAACGACGTGGAGGGCGTCCACACAACGTATGGAAGCGTCGGATTTAAAGACAATATTGCCACTGCCAGTTCACATCTGATTGGAAGGTTGGAGGATCGTGGTGGCATTGTTGTTGGCAAGACTAACTCGCCAGAGATGGGTGCGGGGGGTAATACATTTAATGATGTGTTCGGTTATACGCGCAATCCTTGGGATACCCAAAAAAATGCAGGAGGCTCATCAGGTGGAGCAGCGGTATCTTTAGCAACAGGAGAAGTCTGGTTAAGTCATGGTTCTGACCTGGCAGGTTCGCTCAGAACTCCAGCAGGATATTGCGGAATTGTGGGAATGCGGACAACGCCTGGCAGGGCAGGTGGCGGACCAACAGAAGCCATCTTCCTAAATGAAGCCACGTCTGGTCCCATGGCTAGAGATGTGGAGGATATCGCGCTGTTTCTCGATTCAATGGCCGGATACGATCCTCGCCAGCCAATAACGCTGGAAGCACCCAGAACCTCTTTTCAGGAGGCAGTCAAGCAGGAAGCGCATAATGTTCGAATTGCATTCAGCGAAGACCAAAACGGTTTTGCACCAGTTGAAAAAGAAATCCGAAATGTACTGCAAGATGCAATGAAGCTGCTAGCTGCAACCGGAACCGAGGTCGAGGAAGCGTGCCCCGAATTACCAGATCTCTATGATACCTATGTCAATCTCAGGGGTGTCTTTTATGGCACGGTCACAGACACCGCTCCTGCTCATATTCAAAAACATTTCAAACGTACATTACGCGAGAACATTGAATTTGGGCGCAAACTCACATCCGCACAAATTTATGAAGCTTTCAGGAACCGCAGCAAACTCTACCAGGCAATGCGGGTTTTTCTGGAAGACTATGATGCATTGGCTATTCCCGTAGTTGGACTGGAACCAGGGCTGGTTGAAGAAGAGTATCCGCGTATGGTGGATGGAGAACCAATGGAAGACTATATCGACTGGCTACGCTTCTCCTTCCTTGCAACTACCACGGCGTTACCTGCAATTGTTCTGCCTGCTGGCTTCACTTCCAGTGGTATGCCGGTTGGAATTCAGCTAATTGGACCACCACATGGTGATGCAAGGTTACTGCAAGTGGCCCGTATGTTCGAAGAGGCTATCCAGTTTGGCGCTTCTCCAATTGATCCGATTATAAGACACGAGGTGAGTTAGGTTTCAAAGACCATCAATCCGGCATATGAAAGCATCAATGTTTGCTCTGAGCCCATAGCTTTTAAGCATTCTAGGCTAGAACACATAAATCGTAACGACTAAACGCTTTTTCACGAACTGACTTTAGTGAAATGTAGGCTGGATTACCGAATACCATTTGTATTGCGTCTGCATTCGGATATTCGATGATCGAAACAAATTGTGGAAGATCCGTTTTGGATAAATTTTCTGAAACTTCATAGCGGGTAATCAGTTTTGCACCCGCACTTTCCATCAACGGCCCAACAACCGCTAGATATTTTTCTAAGGCTTTTTCACCATCGGGCTTTATGGATGTCATCGCTAGGACTGTCTTGGTCACGAAGAATTTCCCCACTAAAGTTTTTCCGAATATGGCAACATTTACTCTATTTCTGCAACAGTAGATTTGGCAGCGTTGTCCGTATTTCAGAGTTCAAATCCATCAACTGACAAACATAATTTTTGATAATTCAATTGCTGCAGACGTTTTGCATTTGAGCTTTCGCCAAATCATTGTTTGTTCCCCAAAGCTTGCCTTTTGTCTCCACAAGTTGCTGGTGTAAATCATCCACGCTCATGGGGCGCCCAAAATGATAGCCTTGGAGGAAATCACATCCAAGATCTGTCACCATATGCGCATGTGCTTCCGTCTCAATACCTTCTGCCACAATGGACATCCCAAGGCTTTGACCAATTCCAATCAAAGATGCCAATAAAGACCTCGAAGCTTCATCTTGCACGATCGGTTTGATAAACTGGCGATCTATTTTGAGGACAGAAGGTTTAATTTTCAGAAGTCCTTGGACCGATGCATGCCCAGTTCCAAAGTCGTCCACTGCAACTGTCATATTAAGGTCACTGAATTCGCTGAGTGACCAATATGCAGTGTCACTCATACGTTCCAGATACACAGATTCAAGTATTTCCACCGTCAACCTCGATGGATCTATGCCTGAACTCCTGATCTCATGAACAAAAGAGGGGTCTGCCAGGCGACCAGCAGATACATTGATTGCAATCTTTGGCAGTTCGACTCCTGAACTGTCCAAGTGAATAACTGCTGCTTTGAGAGACTGAAAGACAATTTCATCGATTTTGTGCAGAATACCCATCTTGGAAGCGGTATTAAGGAATTCCCCGGGTTGGATGAGACCACGTTCCGGATGTGCCCAACGAACGAGAACTTCGACGCAGGAAATCTGGCCGGTTCTCACATCTACTATGGGTTGAAAGTACGGTATGAATTCACAACGGTCGCAAGCCAAAAGGAGTTCTGTCGCAAGTTGCTTTGTAGCGATCAACTCTGAATGCATCTCAGTCGTGAAAAATGACCAACGTCCACGCCCATTTGCTTTTGCATGATAAAGTGCAGAGTCCGCATCTGAAACGACTTGTTCAGGGTTCTCCGTTTTTTCATCAGCAACAGCCACTCCAACACTGGCAGTACATGAAATTGACTTCCCTTCATAACAGAAGGGTCTCTGCGTTTCTCGAATGATATCGTCCGCGAGACTACTAATACTCAGTGCACTATCATCCAAACGCTTTAAGAGAACAAATTCATCACCGCCAATTCTTGCTATTAGATCAGCTTCTCCACTGAGACGACGAAGCATCTTCGCAATCGAAATAAGAAGTGCGTCTCCAGCGTCATGGCCCAATGTATCATTCACAGATTTAAAGCGGTCCAAGTCGACATAAATAACAGCAAAACTATCGCCACCATTACGAAGTTCAGCAACCATTCTCTTCAAGGTGACTTCAAAACTGCGTCTGTTCGACAATCCAGTTAAAGGATCCTCGTTCGACTCTCTTGCCACTTCCTTTGCAAGACTATGAAGCCGTTTGTTTTCGTTTTCGAGACGCGCAAGCCTATCGGCGTAAATTGCTAGTAGATCGGTATTGCCATCAGTTAACTTTTTCTCGAAAAGCTGATTTTTTTCAATAATTTGTGGTTCAAATTGAATTAGCGAGCAAAGCCACCATCGTGTACCGGTAATAGGGTCGGACAGTGGTGTCCAATTCATCTCAACCCAATACGGTTCCCCGTTTTTGCGATTTGTAACCGTTCTAATTGAGAAGCGCTCCCACTTCATAAGTCTGTCTATAATGAGCAAGTGCGTACTTTGATCTGTGTCCGATCCGATAAGTATCGTGCCGCGTCTACCGGTTATCTCATTGGCCTCAAATCCGGTAATCTGACAAAATGGTTTGTTACACCACTGAA
>CAWUJF010000279.1:0-4966 GCA_963922405.1 uncultured Hyphomicrobiales bacterium
TCATAAATCCAGAACAAATTACATCGATCTGATCTGATTTTTCGGAATGGATTTTATTTGTGTGATGACAGAGGAAGAGAAAATGACCAAACAAGAGTTGAATGACGGAACGAAAACCGCCGTTTCACAAGGTTTGCCTGGAAAACAAGGCCTTTACGATCCTCGTCATGAAAAGGATGCCTGTGGTGTGGGTTTTATTGCCAATATGAAGGGTAACCGCACCCATTCCATTATTAAGGATGGCCTGCAGATTCTTGAAAACCTGGAACACAGGGGAGCAGTTGGCGCAGATCCTTTAATGGGTGACGGTGCGGGCATGCTTATTCAGTTACCGCATGAATTTTTCAAAACTGTTTGTGATTTCGATTTGCCTGACGAAGGTAAGTACGGCGTTGCGCAGCTGTTTCTTCCCAAAGACAAAGACCTGCGTAGCCAAACCGAAGATATTCTCGTTGAGCAGCTGAAAAAAGAAGGCATGGTTGTTCTTGGTACCCGGGATCTCGAAGTCGATAATTCTGGTTTGTCCCAAGATCCGGCAATTATGGCGTCCGAGCCGTATCACAAACAGTATTTTGTCACCTACCAAAACGAATGTGTAGATGGTGATGAGTTTGAGCGTAGGCTCTACACTGCCCGCAAAGTTGTATCCAATGCGATTTTTGGCAATACAAATGCCCGCGAGAGCGGATTTTACATTGTTTCATTTTCTGCCCGTACAATTGTGTATAAGGGCATGTTCCTGGCGGATCAGTTGGGCCCTTATTATAAGGATTTGTCAGATGAGCGTTTTACATCTGCGCTTGCTCTGGTTCACCAGCGGTTTTCAACGAACACATTCCCATCATGGAAGCTCGCGCACCCTTATCGAATGGTCGCCCATAACGGTGAGATCAACACGCTTCGTGGCAATGTGAACTGGATGGCTGCGAGACAGGCATCTGTTTCCTCTCCATTGTTTGGCGATGATATTACCAAGCTATGGCCTATCTCGTACGAAGGCCAATCTGATACGGCTTGTTTCGACAACGCACTGGAATTTCTGACCCGTGGCGGTTATTCGCTGGCGCACGCAGTGATGATGCTAATTCCTGAGGCATGGTCCGGAAATCCGCTGATGGATGAGGAGCGTAAAGCGTTTTACGAGTATCACGCAGCTCTCATGGAGCCCTGGGATGGTCCTGCTGCCGTTGCTTTTACCGATGGGCGCCAAATTGGTGCGACCCTTGACCGGAATGGTCTGCGTCCTGCGAGATATCTTGTTACCAATGATGATCGCATTCTGATGTCATCGGAATCTGGTGTCCTGCCAATTGATGAAAAGGATATTGTCCAGAAATGGCGTCTACAGCCAGGCAAGATGCTTCTAATCGATCTTCAAAAAGGGCGCATTATTTCAGACGAAGAAATCAAAAGAGAGCTGGCAACCCAGAACCCTTATCAGAAGTGGCTTGATCGCAGCCAGATTGTTCTGGAAGAGCTGCCACAACCTACCAGAATTGGCCTTGAAAGCCGGTCTACACTCCTGGATCGGCAACAGGCGTTCGGCTATTCGCAAGAAGATTTGAAGCTTCTCATGGCTCCCATGGCCACAACAGGTCAGGAAGCGGTCGGTTCCATGGGCACTGATACGCCTATTTCTGTTTTGTCCAAGAAACCAAAACTGCTTTATACTTATTTCAAGCAACTTTTCGCGCAGGTAACCAACCCGCCAATTGATCCGATCAGAGAAGAATCGGTGATGAGCCTTGTTTCTCTCATTGGTCCGCGTCCTAACCTGTTTGATTTGAAAGGGCTTTCTCATCAAAAACGCCTGGAAGTTCGCCAGCCTATCCTGAGTAATCAAGATCTGGAAAAAATCCGGGAAATAAGTGAGATTGGTGACAATCAATTCCAGACGCAAAATCTCGATATCACATACAATGCATCGAACGGTGCCGAAGGTATGCGTGAAGCACTGGATACGCTTTGTCAGCGGGCTGAAAGAGCGGTGAATAGCGGGTTCAATATCATCATTCTTTCAGACCGGCAGATTTCTGCCACAAGGCTTGCTATACCAGCATTATTGGCGACCGCCGCGGTTCACCATCATCTGATACGCAAAGGCTTGCGCACATCCGTTGGTCTGGTGGTTGAATCCGGTGAGCCTCGCGAAGTTCATCATTTCTGTGTTCTGGCTGGCTACGGTGCTGAGGCGATTAACCCATATCTTGCCTTTGAAACGTTGAGCGACATGCATGACAAAGGTGATTTCCCGCAAGAAGTGGATGCGAAAGAGGTGGTCGAACGCTACATCAAGGCGATTGACAAAGGTATCCTCAAGGTCATGTCAAAAATGGGTATTTCGACCTATCAGTCCTATTGCGGTGCGCAGATTTTTGATGCGGTTGGATTGTCTTCCGAGCTTGTTGGCGAGTTTTTCTTCGGCACCGCCACGATGATCGATGGTATCGGCCTTGATGAAATTGCTGATGAGACTGTGAAGCGTCACCAGGAGGCATTCGGCAACGTTTTAGTACTCTCAAACTCACTGGATATTGGTGGAGAATATGCTTACCGCATGCGCGGTGAGGCACATGCCTGGACACCAGATAACATCGCGAAGCTACAACATGCGGTCCGCGCTGGTGATGCAGAAGGTTATGCAAAATTCGCAGAAGATGCCAATGAAGCATCTGAGCGTCATTCCACAATCAGAGGCTTGTTCAAATTTAAGTCACCTGAAGAGTTTGGCCGCAAGCCGGTCGATTTATCTGAGGTGGAACCTGCAACGGAGATTGTCAGGCGCTTTTCAACGGGTGCCATGTCCTTTGGCTCTATCTCAAGAGAAGCACATGGAACATTGGCGATTGCCATGAACCAGATCGGTGGTAAATCCAACACTGGTGAGGGAGGTGAGGAGCCTGATCGTTTCCATCCATTGCCAGACGGTTCACCGAACCCCGAGCGTTCAGCAATCAAACAGGTTGCGTCCGGTCGGTTCGGTGTAACCACTGAATATCTCGTCAATTCAGACATGATACAGATCAAGGTTGCCCAAGGTGCCAAGCCTGGTGAAGGTGGGCAGCTTCCGGGTCACAAGGTTGATGCTGTAATCGCGAAAACCCGTCACTCCACACCGGGTGTGGGTTTGATTTCACCACCACCTCACCATGATATCTATTCCATCGAGGATCTGGCACAGCTGATCTATGACCTCAAGAACGTGAATGAGAGGGCCGATATTTCGGTTAAGCTTGTTGCTGAAGTTGGTGTGGGTACAGTGGCTGCTGGTGTAGCAAAAGCACGTGCGGATCACATCACCATTTCAGGATTTGATGGTGGGACTGGTGCATCTCCTCTCACTTCATTGAAGCACGCTGGTAGCCCATGGGAGCTCGGACTGGCAGAAACTCAACAAACACTTGTCCTGAACAAGTTACGTTCGCGTATAAAGTTGCAGGTAGATGGTGGTTTGAGAACCGGCAGAGACGTGATCATCGGCGCATTGCTCGGTGCTGACGAGTTTGGATTTTCCACTGCACCTCTCATTGCAGCTGGATGTTTGATGATGCGCAAATGTCATCTTAATACCTGTCCGGTTGGCATTGCCACACAGGACCCGGTCTTGCGTAAACGCTTCCGTGGAACTCCTGAGCATGTGATCAACTACTTCTTCTTCGTTGCCGAAGAAGCAAGACAGATCATGGCAGAGCTTGGCTTTACCCGTTTTGATGAACTCATCGGTGAGAGCGATATTCTGGAAAAGAGCGAAATGCTTGACCACTGGAAAGGTAAAGGCCTTGATTTTGCTCCTCTGTTCTACAAGCCAGAGGCCGAAAAATCAGAGATTTATCAAACGGAACTTCAGAACCATCCGATTCAAACTATTCTGGATCGCAAACTGATCGAGGAAGCTGGACCAGCACTTGAAAAGGGTGAACCAGTTCGAATTGAATCTGCCATTTCCAATGTGGATCGTTCTGCTGGTGCAATGCTCTCGGGCAAAGTGGCAGAAATTTACGGTCTCGAAGGTATGGAAGATGACACCATTGCAGTTTCATTGACTGGTACTGCGGGTCAAAGCTTTGGTGCATTCCTGATGAAGGGTGTATCCTTTGATCTGCAAGGCGACGGCAATGACTATGTGGGTAAGGGCCTCTCCGGCGGCAGGATTGTCATCCGTCCTTCGGAGGAGTCTAACCTCGTTGCAGAAAATTCCATCATCGTCGGAAATACCGTTCTTTACGGTGCCATTTCTGGTGAGTGCTATTTCAGAGGTGTTGCTGGTGAGCGTTTTGCTGTCCGCAACTCCGGTGCAGTGGCTGTTGTGGAAGGCGTGGGTGATCATGGTTGTGAATACATGACCGGCGGCGTGGTTGTTGTGCTTGGTAATACAGGTCGCAACTTCGCGGCGGGGATGTCGGGTGGTGTGGCCTATGTGCTGGACCAGTCCGGCAATTTCGAACAACGCTGTAACATGGCCATGGTTGACCTTGAACCGGTGCCAGAAGAGGACGACATCCTTGAAAAACTTCACCACAGAGGTGGCGATTTGATGCACAAGGGTCGCGTGGACATTACCTCAAACATGAACCGACATGATGAGGAACGCTTATACCAGTTGATTACAAATCACATGCACTATACTGGTTCCACTCGGGCTAAAGAGATTTTGGATAGCTGGGAAGACTATCGGGCGAAATTCGTGAAGGTAATGCCTGTTGAATACAGACGTGCCCTTCGCGACATGGAAAACATGCGATTGGGCAAGATCGACGCCGAATAGGAGAAACAAGCTATGATTGTCACCACAACACAATCCATCGAGGGAAAATCTGTCACTGAATATAAGGGTATCGTGACTGGCGAAGCTATTTTGGGAACCAATATTTTCCGAGATATCTTCGCAGGTATCAGGGATCTGGTCGGTGGACGTTCTGGTTCTTACGAAACAGTGCTTAAGGAAGCTCGTGAAACAGCTCTTGAA
>CAWUJF010000280.1:0-4959 GCA_963922405.1 uncultured Hyphomicrobiales bacterium
GGCTGGATCTGTTTTGCTTGCGGTCCAGCATAGGGTGCTTCCAGATAGATAATATCGCGAAGCAAAATATTTCCTTCGTTGAGTTCGTCACGCCAGATGATTAGCGCCTGGAAGGTAAGTGGGTTTTCGCAAAGCCCAGCAATCATGGTTTCGCGGCCCGCCTCGATGCGCTTGGCAATCGCAATCTCACCTTCCCGGGAAAGCAGTTCCACTGTACCCATTTCACGAAGATACATGCGCACAGGGTCATCAGTACGATCAGTTGGCTCACGCTTCTTGGCAGTGGCAACTTCCTTACCGCCGGTCGTGACCAGATCACCACCTTCGGACTCTTCTTCCACTTCCTCTTCTTCAACCACATTGATGCCCATGTCGGAAAGCATGGCCATAATGTCTTCAATTTGTTCGGAAGATACTTCTTCGGAAGGAAGCACTGCGTTAAGTGCTTCAGTGGTGACATAGCCGCGCTTCTTGGCGGCCTTTATCATCTTCTTTACAGCTGCATCACTTAGGTCAAGAACCGGACCATCAGCTGCTGCTTCAACTTTTTTGTCTTCTGATTCTGTTTTCTTGGATTTAGTCTTCGTGGCCATATGGCTCTAATCTCCGTCATGCTTTAAAAAAGCGTGAGTAAACTGTTTCTACATCGACGTGTCCCGGTTTTGTTGGAAATTCGCCCAACACTTCCGAATCACTTATTCCACCCTCAAACTCCAGCACTAACCTCCGCGTGGTTAATTCAGAATTAACCACATGATTTTGTTCGCAGAATTATGACTTCATACAAGGAGGTCGCGAACTGGAAAATTCAGAGTGGATTTCAATTAAAGTCAGAAAATCACTGATTCCGGTAAAACAAACAAAAATCAAGCCATTTCTTGTCGAAAACGACGTAATTTCGTTAAAAATCACGTCTTGGCCGTCCTGAGGACGAACCAAATCCGTCAATCAATGCCTCAATCCCGTCTGACCGGGTGAGTTCCCTTTGTATCTGCAGCAATCTATCGAGATTTTCCTGGCTATCTTCTTCAGCCAGCGCGCGTTCTGCTGCCTTAAGTTCACTATTTAGTGTCTGGTTTTTCAGATGCAAGAGGTATGCTTGATGCCATCCATCTTTTGCGTCCTCATAGGAGGCTTCCGGGAGCATCTGCCACAGGTGATTGGTCACAAGCAGGTGCTTGAGATGGGCAAAAAGATCGCTGAGGCCGTTCTGTTGGAAATGTTGTTCCACAAACTCTCGGGTCGGCATTTCTTCTTCGCCGTCCCAGCTTGCAAAACAATCGAGAAAAATCGATTGCGCGATCTTGGCATCCTTGTTTTGCAGCATAAGGCTGGAGGCTTCCTCAAAGAACCGCACTCCCAGAGCAGGATGAAACACCAGACCGCCAATAAGGGCCGCTTCGCGCAATGGCATACCCACGTGTCCACGTTTCACAAGACGGCTACCCAACAGGGATGGACTTGCGGAAAACTTACGTCCTGAACCAGCTTTATTGTTGTCCCTGCCCTGCCGGTTCTGGGAGAAGTTGTTCCAGCCGCTTTTTCCCTTTCTATCACCGAATTTGTCTCCGACAGGCGTTTCCTTGGTGAAGTAACTCGTCAGCCGGTTCTTTATCTCCTGGTCATAATGATACCGGACGCTTTCCTCCCGGATTGTGTTCACGAGAGACCGCATGCGGGATTGCAACTCCGCTCTTCGTTCAGGCGTATCAAAAACACCAGATGAAATTTCGCGGTTCCAGATCATGTCTGACAGCGGCAACGCGTTATCAATTACACCCTGCATGGCCTCACGACCCTCATCCCTGATCAAGTCATCTGGGTCTTTCCCCTCAGGCAGCATGGCAAACCGAACTGATCTTCCAGGTTGAATATGTGGCAACACCATATCCATCACCCGGTGCGCAGCCCTGAGCCCTGCTCCATCTCCGTCAAAACACAGGGTCGGCTCCGGGTTCATGCGCCACAAAAGCTCCATTTGCCGTTCAGTCAGCGCTGTTCCAAGTGGCGCGACGGAATACTCAAAGCCAGCTGAATGAAGCGCGATCACATCCATATAGCCTTCAGCCACGATGACCTGCTTACGATCGTAAACTGATTTTCGAGCCTTTGCGTAGTTGTAGAGAACGTTGGATTTGTGAAAAAGCTCGGTCTCAGGTGAGTTGAGATATTTGGCCAAAGCGTCCGGATTTAGCGCTCTTCCACCAAACGCAATCACCCGACCTCGAGAATCCGGGATCGGAAACATGACACGACCACGAAACCTGTCATAGGACAATGCTGCACCTTCTTTGGAACTGATAAGTCCACAGGCTTCCATCTGTTGAGGCTCAACTCCCTTTTCAGCAAGGAACTGTTTCAGCGCATTTCTACTGTCCGGCGCCCAGCCGATTGTAAATTCTTCCTGAATGGAAGACGACAAACCACGGTCCCTCAAATAGGACCTTGCATGAGCACCGGCTGGCTCGTGCAATTGCATACGGAAAAACTGCGCCGCCAGTTCCATCACATCAAACAGGGTTTTGCGTTTCTCTTCCTGCTCTGCCTGACGCTTGTCCAAAACCGGCATGGGAAGGCCCGCCTGGGCAGCCAGCCTCTCCACCGCTTCATGAAAACTGATACCATCAAGTTCCGTCAAAAACCGGAAATGATCACCGGATTCACCACAGCCGAAGCAGTAGTATCGTCCTTTGCGGTCTTCACAATGAAAACTCGGTGTTTTCTCACCATGAAAAGGGCAGCAACCCCAGAAATCGCCCTTTTGCGCATTTGTTTTCTTCTTGTCGAACTGCACACGTTGACCAATAACTTCGGAAATTCGAAGCCGGTCACGTATATCGTCAAGAAAGGAGTCTGGAAATCGCATCTAATCGTTTTAGCGGATGATTGTTTCAGAAGCCATGCTCATATGAACCCACATCCCTTATGTGGATAAGATGACAGCAGAACTCAAAAAGTTCAGCAGTCACAATAGGCTGACCCGTCACATGTATATCAAAAGACCATCGCGCGGATCTTGATTACCGTTCAAAACTTCGTCGTAAACTCCTGCGAGCCCCTCAACGCCTTCAAGTTTGCGCATATTAAGCCATGCGTTACTCGCCATTGCGGTTTTGAAAACAAATCCACTGGAACGCTTCCCGAATTCTTCAGCCCCCCACTCTTTGATCCGTTTCTGGATCTGGCTGGGCGCAAAGAAAAACTCGCTCCGATCCCTGATAATGCGATCATCCGGCTTGAAATCCTCCCAGTGAGTAATGCCAACATTGGACGTGCGAAGCATGTTGTCACCGAGATAGGCGTGTAAGCTTCCAATCATCCCTGAATTACCCGACATGTCCACGATTACCGATGGTTTATTTTCAAGACGCGTTTCAATTTCATCATACTGGATGCATGAATCGTAAATGCCAATCTCCTGCACAAACTCCACATTTCTGGCGGACGTAAGCCCCACCACATCTGGTGCTTCATCATCCCCATGAAGGGCATAAGCCAATCCGATAGCTGTCTTACTGGACGCACTGCCGAGAATTATCTGCTCTGCTCCAAACCAATCGTTTTCTTTCAGAAAATCCCACAAAACATAGGAAGTTAAATATAGGGGATAAAGCAGCATGCGCAGATCATCACCGTTCCGATCATAACCTGGCTCCGCTTCTATCCGGCGGTAAATATTATAGCCAACGGGCAATTGAGATCGATGCTCCGCGCCATCAAGAAACTGACCGTCTGCGATTTTCTGCGGCTTCATGACCAGATGCGTGGCAGGCGGAAAATATCCGAACAACCGTTCTCCGGGATCAAGACCTTCCACGTTTGAAGTGACAATTTCTGCAAATCCCCAGACGGGAATAACTCCCCAACCTTCAATGTCTGAACCTATAGGCGGGAAAAACTGCCAGTACCCCAGTCTGTCTCCTGCAGCAGCGTATGTGACGTTATTTGCAGAAAAACCAAACTTCTCGACCTTTACCACCATTTCGTCGGAACCTGCTTCCGGCATATTCAAATCAATGTTCTCAATGCGATGATTGCCAAACTGGTTCATTTCAACCTGAAACTGTTTCATCACCCTACTCCACTTCCGCCATTAGCTGGTTGAGTTTAAACATGGCAGGACGTGAGCTTTCCCTGAGGCGCCGCATAATCTCCTGCTTTTCCGTGTCATTTTCATCGATCGAACGCACCATCCCGCTAAAACCGTCGAGGCGATTGTTTTCCAGCCAAACCCTGAGTTCCGGATCACGTGACCATTGATACTGGTTCATCATGAACGGGATCATCATGCGGATCCAATCCGTATCGTGATTGGGAAGTGGAACCACGCCACACAGCTGGTTCTTTTCTTCTTCTGTTTCCCGGGTCGCTTCCACATGAGCTATTAGTGAAGCGCTGAATACCGGTTGATAGGAACGTACTGTTTGGGGGGTGATCAGATTCCCCTGGAAGACCGGTTTCATTTCCAGGTTCGAAATCGCACTCGCCGAACAGT
Source organism: uncultured Hyphomicrobiales bacterium (assembly GCA_963922405.1). Taxonomy (GTDB): domain Bacteria; phylum Pseudomonadota; class Alphaproteobacteria; order Rhizobiales; family Rhizobiaceae; genus JAALLB01. Next base: position 4,496 of record CAWUJF010000280.1, read on the forward strand.
CCACGTGAACTATATTCTCGTTTGTCTCCATTACTCCATCATCCAGGACGATTTCATTCCTCATCAACTTCTGGACACGACCCATCCGGACAATATTCTTTATTCGGCGAAGCTCTTCTAGCTCCGCCTGGCTGACTGTCGCCCCATGAAACATCTTGGGCTTAATGCTGCGATCAATCCTCTGTAAAACTCCGGCTTTTTCCAACCGGGCGAACAGATCATCAACCGATTCTGCCGCGGCTATCGCTTCAAATTGTGCAGCCTGAGCACCCATTGTATTATTGAAAAATGCCACATCCGACTGCGCGTTCTGACGATCAATCAACCAGGCATCACGCGGCATAATCCAGCGGATGGTGTCCGGGTCCACATGATTTTCAAGCAACCACAGGCAGGCATCTATACCTGTCTTACCACCGCCAACGACCACATATCCTTCCGCTTTTTCTGACAATTTCGGTAAC
>CAWUJF010000281.1:0-4937 GCA_963922405.1 uncultured Hyphomicrobiales bacterium
ACGACATTCCGGTAATGGCAGCGCTCACCCGTGGTTGCTACACCCATACGGTTCCCGTTGACGCTTATCGTGGTGCAGGCCGTCCTGAAGATGCTTATCTGATTGAACGTCTGGTAGACCAGTGTGCTCGCGAAATGAACCTGTCAAAGGATGAGATCAGACGTCGCAACTTCATCCAGCCTGAGCAACTGCCATACACTACTGTTGGCGGCAGAATGTATGACACAGGCGAATTCCAGGCTCATATGGAGATGTGCATGGAACGCGCTCAGTGGGCTTCATTTGACGATCGCAACGCGGACGCAAAGTCCAAAGGAAAAATCCGCGGTATCGGCATGTCCACCTATATTGAAGCCTGCGCCTTCTCCGGTTCAGAGCCTGCATTTATGGAATTGAAAGAAGATGGTTCTTTCGACATCAAGATCGGCACCCAGTCCAACGGCCAGGGTCATGCCACGGCTTATGCGCAACTGGCCGCAGAAAAACTGGGCATAGACTATGAGAAAATCCAGGTTCGTCAGGGTGATACGGATGAATTGGAAAATGGAGGCGGAACCGGTGGTTCCCGTTCGGTGCCACTGGGTGGTGCATCCGTTGTGCGTGCCAGTGAACAACTGGCTGAGAAAATCAAGAACATCGCCGCTGATCAACTGGAGGCTTCCGCTGCAGATATCGAACTGGATAACGGCGAAGCCAAAATTGTCGGAACTGACAGAACAATTTCTTTTGCTGATATCGCTGCAGCAGCAAATGACCCTGAAGACATTAAAGCTGAAGGCGAGTTCAAACAGTCTGAAGCAACTTATCCCAACGGTACTCATATCTGCGAAGTGGAGATCGATCCTTCAACAGGGGTGACCGAGATCGTCAAATATACAATTGTGGATGATTTCGGCGTCACGGTTAACCCGATCCTGCTTGAAGGTCAGGTGCATGGTGGCGTGGTTCAGGGAATTGGCCAGTGTCTCAATGAGCACACGGTTTATGATGAAGAAGGTCAGCTGCTCACCGCTTCGTTCATGGATTATGGCATGCCACGTGCTGACACGGTTCCGGGATTTGATTTCATCACACGCAATGTCCCTTCCACAACCAATGCACTTGGCATCAAGGGTGCCGGTGAAGCTGGTACAATAGGTTCCTGTCCATCTGTGATGAATGCAGTCGTCGATGCACTTGATCGCGAATATGGCATTACAGACATGGACATGCCGGTGACACCGTCCAGACTCTGGAAGCGTATCAATGGCTGATATACCCATAGCGCTCACCATAGCCGGATCAGATTCCGGCGGTGGTGCTGGTATTCAGGCAGATTTAAAGGCGTTTTCGGCCAACAAGGTCTATGGCGCCAGTGTCATCACGGCGCTGACCGCTCAAAACACATTAGGCGTGACAGGTGTTCATGATGTGCCTCCGGAGTTTGTAACAGCCCAATTGGATGCCGTCTTCTCTGATCTCGATGTGAAAGCTGTAAAGATCGGCATGTTGTCACAGGTCCCTGTTATCGAGGCAGTTGCTGAGGCATTGAAAAAACATCAGATCAAAAGCATCGTGTTTGACCCGGTAATGGTTGCCACGTCTGGCGATTTACTGCTGGCAAGTGATGCGGTGGATGCGGTCAAATCGATATTGATGCCATTGGCTGATGTGATTACACCGAACTTGTTCGAAGCCGCCGAGCTGACCGGTAAATCCGTGGCAAAATCGCTTGATGACATGCGTTCCCAGGGAAATCAGTTAATAGAGGATGGAGCAAAATCTGTTTTGGTGAAAGGCGGGCATAGCGGCACTGGAGATTGCGTGGATCTGCTGGTGCAGTCAGATGGTGAAAAAGAGTTCAAAGCGCCGCGCATTGATACTTCCAACACCCATGGTACGGGATGTTCGCTCTCTTCCGCAATTGCAGCTCAACTGGCCCACGGTAAATCACTTGAGCAGGCAGTTTCGGAAGCAAAAGACTGGCTTACCGGCGCCATATCAGCAGCAGATGATCTCAATGTGGGTAAAGGTTCAGGCCCTGTCCACCATTTCCACTCTTTGTGGTAGGCAAACTACTGCGCGGGCGTGGATTGATCCGTGTCCTCAGCCTCGTTATCAGCCATATAGGTTTCGTGATCTGATCTCGGATCCAGCGCGTAGGTCTCCGTGGAGTGACCGATAATCGCGATCGGAGCCACCTGATAATCCATCTGTTGATCATCGTCAGGAGCTTCACGTCTGACAATCCGGTAAGTCATATGAGCAGCCAGTAACAGGTGAGATGCACCAATCATCTGGAAGAGGGCGTTTGAACCAAACGCTTCCATCAAAGGACCGGTAACAAGCGGCCCGATCATATTGCCCACGCCATAAAGAATGAGCAGGCTTGACGAAATTTTGACGAAATCTTCGGGTGCTGCGTGGTCATTTGCGTGCGCATTGACGAGCCCGTAAATAGGATAGACGAACCCGCCCAAAAGAACCATCAGGGCAAAGAACATAATCTGGGGTTCAGCACCATTCACCGGATATTTCGCCACCAGAAAACCAACCAGCGTACCGGCAAGGCTAAGGCCAACCATCACATATCGACGGTCTACCATGTCTGAAATTTTACCCAGCGGATATTGGAATAGCACAGCGCCCAACATCACCAACACAACCATATTCGCAATGTTGGCGCTCGACATGCCCGCATCCGCTCCGAAGACTGGTGCAAAACTCTGAAACGAACCCGCGAGCGTTCCGGCGATGATGGAGCCGATAAACGCCGATGGCGAGTTGTTGAACATATTCTTTAAATCGAATTCCACTTGATTAAGCGGAGCAGGGGACTGTGCCTTTGAGAGCGCGGTAGGAAGGACCGCTAACGAATATAAAATCGCACCCAACATAAAGAGGGTCTCGCGGGATGGATCAGCCAGCACAAGCATGTATTGGCCAGACATGAAGGCCACCTGTGAAATGATCATGTAAACAGAGAACATGGCGCCACGGTTTTCGTCCGAAATCCGCTCATTGAGCCAGCTTTCAATGATCATATAGGAGCCGGAAAAGCAAAATCCGGCGATGGCCCGCAGGATAATCCAGCTATAGGCCTCAATGATAAGGGCATTTAACAGAACAACTGTTGCCAGTAGGGCTGCCAGGGCACCAAAGGTTCGCACATGGCCAACCCTGCGCACCAGATGCGGTACAATAATACATCCGACCGTAAAGCCGATCGCCCATCCCGCACCGATCAGACCGATCTGCGACGCGCTGAAACCCTCCAACTGTCCGCGAACGGGCAGCAAAACGGATTGCATGCCGCCACCTGCGAGCAGGAAGAAGCTACTGAGGAAAAGCGCGGAAACCGGCAAAATCTGTCTAAACATGGAAACTCACTCCATCAGCCCGAACAAATGCGTTGTCACTAAAACCGCTTTGTCAGGAATTTGCAGATTGTGCAAACGGTTTTTAGAATATTGTTGTCGCAAATGGATCGTCCGGCTTTCTAATGTGCCTTGGAAACTCTGCGCAGTTCAATCAAGGCGTTGCTTTATTTCCAGCAAATCCTGCCAGGCCAGTCTTTTATGCCCTGGCTGCCTCAGCAAATAAGCCGGATGCAAGGTAGGTAGAGTGGGAATTTGCGACTGGCCGACCGAGAGTTCTTTCCATTTTCCCCGCAGTTTCATAATCCCGTCTGTGGTATTGAGCAGGGTCTTCGCTGACGATCCACCAAGCAACATGATAATGTCGGGCTCCACCAGTTCGATATGACGTTCAATAAACGGCCTGCAAATTTCCGTTTCCTGCGGTGTTGGAGTGCGGTTGCCGGGCGGGCGCCATGGAATGACGTTGGTTATGTAAACTTCCTCGCGCTGAAGATTGATCGCCGCGAGCATTTTATTGAGCAATTGTCCGGCGCGACCCACAAACGGCAGGCCCTGAATATCCTCATCTCGTCCAGGTGCTTCACCAATCAGCATCAGTTTGGAACTGGGGTCACCATCAGCAAACACGGTATTCTTCGCGGTCCGCTTCAGATTGCATCCGTCAAACGATTTTAGCGCATTTTCAAGCTCTTCAAGGTTTTGCGCCTTTGCAGCTACTTCCTTGGCGCTTTCAATGGTTGCCGTGTCTGGCATGGTTGCAGTGGGTGCTGTAGCCGCCCTTGCTTGAGATTGTGCACGGGAAATCGCTTCTGCGCGCTCGCTTGCATTCTGAATTTGCGGCGTGGCAGGACGTTCAGCAGCTTTGGAAAGTGAGACCTGAGGCTGTGCAGGTTTCTCTTCAAACCGGTTAACGGGTTTGTCCTCAAGCAGCAGATCAACACCTGCGTCAACATACCATTCGAGAATTTCCTGAACATTGTGCATATATTGACATTATCAGCGGTCAAAATGACAGGCAAACCGGTTGAACATTGTTACACATGGAATTCATGCCAAAACATGAAAATAATAATGGAAACTCACGTTTCACGTGATAAAAGGGCTGATCTTTGAACGCCGCTATCGGCATGATGTTGGAATATTTTGGAGAACGCTATGTCAGAGGAATTCGCAGAACGCGAGAGCATGGAATTCGACGTGGTTATCGTTGGGGCGGGCCCGGCAGGTCTTTCTGCTGCCATTAGGCTTAAACAGATTAATGCTGATCTGGAAATTGTTGTATTGGAAAAAGGGCCAGAAGTTGGTGCGCACATTCTTTCAGGTGCTGTCATGGACCCTTCTGCAGTCAATCAACTGCTTCCTGATTGGAAGGATTATGAAAACCATCCTTTCAAGGTTCCGGTCACAGATGACATTTTCAACTTCCTCACTGCAACTGGCAAATTCAAGCTGCCCGGTTTTGGCATGCCAAAGTTCATGCACAACCACGGAAACTACATCGTTTCCTTGGGCAATGTTTGCCGTTGGTTGGCTGAAAAAGCGGAAGCGCTGGGCGTAGAAGTTTATCCAGGCTTTGCT
>CAWUJF010000282.1:0-4914 GCA_963922405.1 uncultured Hyphomicrobiales bacterium
CAGTGGAGCCACGACTTAATATGAGCAGCCAGGATTGATGGATTCAGAAGCAAAAATTGCAGACCAGATTGAAGGTATTCCTCATCCTGGTGAAAGTCCTTCCATTGTTGGCCATGAGGACATTATCCGGCACCTCCTATCCATATATGCATCCGGGCGAATGCATCATGGCATGCTGTTCACAGGGCCGCGTGGGATCGGAAAAGCCACGCTGGCAATGCGGATGGCGGCACATGTTTTTAAACATCCTGACGCGGCGAACGCACCCGGCCATTTGGAAGATGCGGAGATAGATAATCCGATAGATGCGAAAATTGCTGCTCGGTCCCATCCTAATCTCTTACATCTGACCCGTCCGTGGGATGACAAAACAAAGAAGTTCAAGTCTCAGTTGACCGTTGATGAAGTACGCAAGACAACGCGTTTTTTTGGAACCTCCAAAGGGGAAGCCGGTTGGCGGGTGGCTATTATTGATGCCATTGATGAAATGAATGTGAGCGCGTCCAACGCTCTTCTTAAAATCCTTGAAGAACCACCGGAGCGAACCCTGTTCTTTGTTCTGGCACATTCCAAAGCCAAAGTTATGCCGACCATTCGCTCGCGTTGTCAGATTGTGGCATTGCGGCCTCTTGAAGATCAGCAGGTTCTACACGTACTTGATCAATTTGGCAGCCTGCAGGGTTTAAGTGATGAGGACCGTTCCTATCTGGCAAAGCTTGCCAAAGGCTCTGTGCGCCGCGGCTTGACGATCACTGAAAGCAATGGAATTGAACTTTATCGCAGTTTTGAAGAACTTTGCCATAAGGCTTCCAGCCCGGACTGGGGCAAGGTTCACGCATTAGCAGACAGTGTCATTGCAAAAGGGCAGGAGGATCGTTTCCGTCTGCTTCTTGCGTTTGCAAATGAACACCTTGAGGATCGAGCCACCGGCAAAATCCAGATTAATAGCACACCGGACATTTCAATGCTTGCCCGTTGGGCTACAGTGTGGGAAAAGACACAAAAATCAACCCGCATTGCAGAAGGCTTTAACCTAGACAAGAAACAGGTGATTTTGAGCTTGTTTCAAAACATGAGTGAAGCCGCACAACACTGATTAAGACGCATTATGTCAAAAGATAAATACTATATCACAACCCCGATCTTTTATCCGAATGGTGACCCCCATATCGGGCATGCCTATACAGCGATTGCCACTGATGTGTTGGCACGCTTCAACCGGTTGGATGGTAAAGATGTGTTCATGCTGACCGGGACTGACGAGCATGGTCAAAAGATGCAGCAGACTGCTGAACGGGAAGGGATCACCCCTATTGAACTGGCAGACAAGAACTCAGCCCGTTTCCGTGAGATGGTTGAGACTTTCGGCTGCTCGCATGATGATTTTATCAGAACTACCGAAGAGCGGCACAAAGTGGCCTGCCAGGAACTCTGGAAGCGTATGGAAGCCAATGGCGACATTTATCTGGGCACCTATGGTGGCTGGTACTCTGTGCGTCAGGAAGCCTTCTTTGATGAGAGCGAAACCACGGTAAATGAGGAAGGTGTCCGTGTAGAACCATTGGGTTCTCCGGTCGAATGGGTGGAAGAGGAAAGCTACTTCTTCAAACTTTCCGCTTATGAAGACAAGCTACTGGCATTGTATGAGAACCAACCGGACTTTATCGGCCCAGATACACGCCGCAATGAGGTGCTTAGTTTCGTGAAATCTGGCCTTCGGGACCTATCTATTTCACGCACTACGTTTGATTGGGGTGTCGATGTGCCCGGTAACGATGCACATGTCATGTATGTCTGGGTTGATGCCTTGACCAATTACGTGACTGCTACCGGTTGGCCTGAGGAAAACGACAAGTCTCCGCATTGGCCTGCTTCCGTTCATATGGTTGGTAAAGACATTATACGCTTTCATACGGTCTATTGGCCGGCATTCCTGATGTCTGCGGGGCTTCCTTTGCCGGAGCGGGTCTTTGCTCATGGTTTTCTCTTCAATAAGGGAGAGAAGATGTCGAAGTCTGTCGGCAATGTGGTTGATCCGTTCGAGATGGTAAAGGAATACGGTCTGGATCAGGTCAGGTTCTTCTTCATGCGTGAAGTGCCGTTTGGCAATGATGGTTCCTACAGTCATGAAGCGATTGTGGGTCGCATGAACACAGATCTAGCGAATAATTTCGGTAATTTGGCGCAGCGGTCTCTTTCAATGATTGCTAAAAACTGTGAAGGAAAAGTTCCAGAATATGGAGATCTTACTTCTGCTGACCAAGCGCTTCTGGATCAAGCTTATGCAATTCATGGGAAAGTGGTGGATCAGATCAACAAGCAGCAGATTCACAAGTATCTTGAAGTAATCTGGACTGTGCTGGGTGAAGCCAATCGCTATGTGGATGAGCAAGCACCATGGGCATTGAAGAAAACTGATCCTGAAAGAATGGCGACAGTGCTGTATGTGGTAGCTGAAACGGTGCGCATTTGTGCAATTTCTGCTCTACCGGTGATGCCCGAGAGCTGTAACAAGTTACTGGACCTGCTAGCGGTGCCTGAGGAAAAGCGTCACTTCCAGGTCACTGAAGCTGCTCTTGTTCCTGGAACTGAGCTACCTTCACCTCAAGGCGTATTCCCAAGATATGTTGAGGCTGAATAAGCTCGATTTATTCGGCCTCGATCCATAAACGCAGTTCCCAAGCTGTTGTTGATTGCGGTATAGAAAACTTATGCTTATCGATTCACACTGCCACCTGGACTTTCCTGATTTTTCTGAAGAACTCGATGAAATTGTCGAACGAGCAGAAACCGCTGGTATTGGTCGTATGGTTACGATTTGCACCCGCATCCGAAAGTTTGAACAGGTGTTGGCTGTGGCTGAGCGATATGATTCAATATATTGCTCTGTGGGTACGCATCCGCATAACGCTCATGAAGAGCTCGATATATCAACCGATGAGATTGTTGACCTGACAAAACACGATAAAGTGGTTGCAGTCGGTGAAGCAGGTCTTGATTACTATTATCGAAAAGACTTCGCCAAAGAACAAGCAGAAGGGCTAAGGAACCACATCGCGGCTGCGCGCGAAACCCAATTGCCATTGGTTATTCATTCACGGGATGCGGATGATGACATGATCAGCATTTTGCGTGATGAAATGGGGAAGGGGAGCTACCCTGCCGTTTTGCATTGCTTTTCTTCCGGCAGAGAACTTGCTGAGCGTGGCATAGAATTTGGACACTATGTTTCTTTTTCCGGCATTCTGACTTTTAAAGGAAGCCAGGAACTACGGGATATTGCAGCCGACCTTCCCTTGGATCGACTGCTGGTCGAGACTGATGCGCCATATCTTGCACCAACACCACATCGAGGGAAACGCAACGAACCCTCATATGTGGTAAATACCGCTTCTGTTCTGGCTGAAGCCAAAGGCGTGAGTGAGGAAGAGATCTGGAAAGCGACAACCGACAATTTCTTCAGATTGTTTTCCAAGGTGCCTGATCCAAGATGAGCGAAAAACTACGCTATACGATACTTGGATGCGGCTCATCGCCTGGTGTGCCTCGTATCCATGGTGACTGGGGTGCGTGTGATCCTAATGAGCCGAAGAACCGACGGCTGCGCTGCAGCTTATTGGTTGAGCGGGTTTCCGGCGATGAGATTACGCGTGTTGTGATCGATACCAGCCCTGATTTCCGCCAGCAGATGCTTAATGCAAATGTGGATCGGATCGATGCTGTTTTATACACGCACCCTCATGCTGACCATGTGCACGGAATTGACGATTTACGCGGCTACGCGCTTGCACAACGTGAACGCATAACCATTTATGCGGATCAACAAACGAATGCCAGGCTTTATGACGGGTTCGGATATTGTTTCTCGCAGCCGCCAGGCAGCATGTATCCACCCATATTGAACGCCTACGAATTGGAGCCGTTCCGGCCAGTGATCATTACGGGGAAGGGGGGCGACATTCATGCCCTACCCGTATTGCAGGTTCATGGGCCGATACATTCGCTGGGTTTCCGGTTTTCTGTTGATGGTAACTTCAAAGATGGCGGCCTTTGCTATTCATCGGATGTGAGTGATATTCCGGATGAGACGATTGAATATCTCAGTTCGCTTGATTGCTGGATTGTGGATGCGCTGCAGTACAAGGAACACATTAGTCATTTCAGCGTTTCAGAGAGCGTTGAATGGGTTAATAAGCTCAAGCCAAAATCTGCTGTGTTTACGCACATGCATATTCCGCTTGATTACCAGACATTGAAATCAGAGCTGCCGGAACATATTCAGCCAGCATATGACGGTATGGTATTGGAGATCTGATCCTTGGCAATTGAACCGATCAAAGGTGAAAGCAGCATGGACCGCGTAAAGCGTGCTGCTGAGTTGTTAGACCTAGAGATTGAGATCAAGACAATGGATCAGTCCACACGGACCGCTGAAGAAGCTGCTGATGCCTGTGGCTGTGAAGTTGGTCAGATCATCAAGAGTTTGATTTTTGAACGCGCTGACAATCAGGAGCTTGTGCTTGTACTGGTCAGTGGCAAAAACAATGCTGATATGAGGAAGCTCGCGCATCATTTTGGCACCGAGCTTTCCAGAGCTGATCCACGGAAGATAAGAACGTTAACCGGGTTCGCCATCGGTGGTGTGGCGCCGATTGGACACCTTGTGGACATGTCTGTTCTAATGGATGAAGATCTCACAACTTATGAGCACGTATGGGCAGCAGCAGGAAAACCTAATGCCGTGTTTCGCGTAGAGACATCCAAATTACTCGCTGCAATGAGATGTCAGACATTATATATAAAACAATGAGATACGATTGGTATTTCACTTAATATAATAATAAAAAAGTTCCATAATATATCTTATGCGATTTGTGTGTGATTATCTGTAATGCTTTTTTGCTTAACCGATTC
>CAWUJF010000283.1:0-4899 GCA_963922405.1 uncultured Hyphomicrobiales bacterium
AGGATTATTCTCGCACGTGATCAGGTAGTTTGATCCTTGGTCACTTAACTTTTTAGCCCACCAGCTTTCTTGTGATCTTTGTTCACGCCACATTTGACATCAAACTCAATCCATTTACTCGTCATTGCCTGATTGCCCATAACAATCTGGAAGCGACGCTTCGTCGATTTATTGAATTTCAATGGCTTCACAAACTTGCCAATTGCCAATGGCTTGGCGTAGTTCAGATTTACCGATGTCTTGTAGGCTTTGCCGTCACTTCTCATAATTGAGAAGTTGTACTTACCCGGGTGTGTTCCGAGAAAATCGGCAACCAGATTAAAGGTTTTACCGCAGGCTGGTTTTGCAGGTTGTGTATAAAAATTGATCTTGGCAATCTTTGGCTGCGCCGGCTTCTTACGTGCTTCACACACAACATTAATATGCAAGCCGCCTTTTACTCCCGTTCTGCCATTTTCTGAAATGTGGAAATGAGCAGGTAGAGTTAAACCGGTTGTAATCCGTTTGGTACCACCAAGCGCGTTACATTTAGTTGCGGCCGCTTTGGCACTTGAACCAAGCAAGCTCTTGTTGACCGTAAAAGTATGTAGCACTTCAATTTTTTTGGTTTTGTAACCCAGATCCTGTTGCCAGATTCCAATGTTAAAATAGTTGGTTCCAGCAGCTGCCAACCTTATGGATCCATTGCTGAATTTTTTGGATGATACGGCCAGTAGTTTCACACGTTTCTTGAAATTTTTATTACTGTTTATCCATTGCCATTGACCGTTCTTGTATTTCATCTGCATCACGATTGGCTCATAAAAGCTATCGTTGACAAAGTGAAATCTCTGATCTTTGACTTTAGCTTCTACGTCCGTTGAAAAGCCAGGGCTCGTCAGTAGTGCCGCAGCAGTTCCCAATGCAAGGAGTGAGCGAGTTAGTGTTGTTGTCATCGTTTTATCTCCTATTAACAACTTGTGCATTTGGACATGAACGCACTGGATTGACCTTGTTCGTGCATGCCCTTGATTGAATGAATAGAAGATAAAATCGCGTTGTATCGATTGAACGTTTCAGGCCGTATCAATTGTATCAACTCTGTAAAACCTGCTGATACAAATTTGAACTTCAAAGGTTGCGACAGTTCCAAAAGAAAAACCGCAGGCCTTGGGAAGGAATAAGGCCTGCGGTTCACGGTGCCGCCAGAAAAATAAGTGCGGCTGAAAATAGGTTTCTTATGAGGATGATCTTTTGCGCTTCTTCATAATAAACCGGTTGGATGTTTTCTTTTTCACGCGCTTCTTGATGAATGGACGATTACTCTGTCGTAATTTCCTTTTCTCTTTCAACTTGCGTTGAGGTTTTTGAAGAGCTTTTCTTTTGTTCTTTTTGAGAACTTTCCCGATGAAAACCTTCTTCTTTTTCTTCGAAACGCTCGGTCTTGGTTTATCCTTGATCTGACCGTTTCCACCAACGCTAACGTTCGTGTTCACTTTGGGAATTGTGTACCTTCTGGAGCCAAGGGCAATAACAGGATTTCCAGCCATGGAAGTGCTGCGTAATGCACAACCCATGTCGAACGACTTGTTGAATCTGAACTTGTGTATCGCAATGCCCCGGTATTTGCCGTTGCTCTTTTTGAACGTTTTTGCATTTCCAGTCCACTCGCGACCATCGCAAGTCAGGCGGTAAGAGGTCCTGCCTTTCTTATTTGATATAAGCTGGATCTTTACCTTTCCTTCTCTAGAACCATCTGCTCGTTTCTTGGTTTCTTTTAGCAGATGAATTTTACCTGCAACCTTCACTGGTGTTGTAATTGGACTGTCATCAGACTGTGAGGCACCGTTGCCTGCAAAATTGCCACCGCTGCCGATTTGAACACAGGGTACGTTAATGCCTTTCCAGCCGACTTCCTTGGCGAATGTACCACCACCGATTTCTTCGACTCGTGCCTGCATATGTGATGTTTTGTCTACAGTTACCCATTTTGGAATGTCGACCTTGTACTTACTGTTGCCATCGAATTTCGCATAAGCATCAATAACTTCGTTTTTCATTGGCTTGTCGCCAATCTTGCTCCACAGGCGTAGTTTCACCGGCCCAGCTTTTGTCGTGGTTGCTCTAATCAGAATACGACCACGTTTACACTCATGGAATTGATCCGGCTGGGTTTCATTGCCAGTAAAAGTTGACAGAAACATCTCAAGTTTCTTGAGTTTGAAGTCCGGTTCATTATTGGCAATATTGGGCGAGGCTTCTGGCGCCCTTTTACACACGACCTTCACAAGGGCATGTCCATTGGCAAATCTGCCAGCAAGGCCACCTACATTGGTTGTTGCATTCGATCCAGAATACCAGTTCACCATCATCTGAACCGGTGCGGCATAATGGAAGCTGTGGGTTTCATAAATAGTGCCACCTTTGTGCAGAAACTTGTTACACCCTTTTATGATTTGGGTTCTTTGAACAGGTGTAAGTTTTGAAGTGTGCCCTGGCACCAGAACCGCTGTGGAGATACTTTGGGGTGCTGCACCTACCCCAAAGTTTGCTTGCGCTGTCCAAGGTTCATCACTTGATTGAGCGTGAAGGCCTTGCCGCAAGTTATAGGCGGCAAATCTCTCGCCTTCACTCCCATTCGCTGTAATCCATACATTTTGAGGGAATGTGCCGTTTTCGACCTTTGTCCACGATTTACGGTCACCGACTGTGACGATAATTGGTGCAGCAGAATTAACGCCATGATGTTTGATGGATAACGTGACACCAGCACTTGCTGGCTGAGTGAGCACAGTACCGGCAGTCAACGAAGTGGCAACCAATAGAGTGAGTTTTGATTTTCTAATCATTTCAAAATTCCTTTATGAATAACAATTTTCGTTTGATTAAAGCGGCAGGCATGGCGTGGCACGTGCAAGGCAGGCCCATTTATTGCCGGATTTCTTGCAGCTGTAGACGCGGTGATCTGCATTGTCCCAATTGTTAAAGGAACCTACTCCACCCCTAGCACGCACTTTCCAACGCCAATTGACCCGTGCCTTTTGCTTGGCGGTCGATTGGTGTTTGTGTTTCTTGTACTCGCTCGATATGCGCGGCATACAAGTCGCGTATTTGGCGGAAGCTGGGCTTGAATATGTGACAGTGTAAATAGCCATCACACTTGCAGCGACAGCGATCAGACCGGATAGCGCAAATGCGCGTTCACCGGCTTTGTGATTTAGAATGTAGTTTTTCATTGTTTACTCCATTGAGTTTTAGGTTTCTTGAAAAGGAGCGCGATAAATGGATTGTGGTTCGAGCTCATCTCATGGAGTAAAATTAGAAAACGCGTGTATCTGATTGATTGCGCTCACTGTCTCATTTGTACCGATTGTATCAGGCTGAAATCGTCCTCAAGAAGTATTTGGATGTACTGCGGATAGAACCGTTTGAATGTTGAGTAATTGAATCAAAATGAGCGCCCGAATGGACGCTCACTTCTGTTCTAAATCTTGAAACGTTTAGGTGGCTGGAGCGACACAAAATCCAGTGCGAATATTGTTGGTTTCACCAGTCTTGCCTTCTTTGACTTTGTTGTACGGGTCAACGCGCATTTCAAATTTTGCCACACCACCTTTCCAGGCTGAAGCGGGAATACTGAATTGCCTTACGGTTGTTGATCCGCTGGACCCGGCCGAAGGCAAATGAGCTACTTTAACCTCTTGAACTCTTTTTAGTTTCTTCGCATCTGGAAAAGTTACGCGGACCATGAATGGTCCAGCTGCACCACGCCCTTTATTCTGAGCGCCAAAGATAACAGTCTTTGCAGCACCGCCACCCTGATTGTCACCGCAAAATGCGCTGCGCGGAGCGCCTGGTGGTTTCCCTCCAGGATAAAGTCTTTTCACTATCAGATCGGGGTTGTGCTTCGGCGAAATAACACCGCCAGCAGTCTGGTAAGGCGTTCCGAGCGTAATCTTCTTGCGATCAAAAAGCATCTTTTGGGCTGATGCTGAGTGGGTATTAATCAAGCTGGTTGTAGCTACAACTGCAAGCAGAGTGAGATTGATAATTTTTTTGGTATTCATTGTTTTCTCCGTTGAGCTTCTGCAACAAAATGTGCTGTCTAGAAAGCATGGTTTGGTCGTATTCAACGAGAGAGAAAATAAGTTTGCGACGTATCAGGGTAATTTCTCCTATTGTCTCAATTGTATCCAATGTGTTGCAAAGGAAGAGTGATCAAATGATGGCTCTGACTGCGGGTAAAATGTCAGGAACTACCGACAAAACTGTTTTCGAAGGCAGATAACCTACGCCTTCGATACAATTACCGTATGATGCGATGGTACAAACAAAAGTGTTTTCGTTCATTCAGTCGAATGGGAAAAACAGAAATTTGAAAGCCATTTCCTTTAAGCAAACGTCACCAGAGGCTGCCTGCTTGATGTCAGGAAAGTAAGAATTTTAGATTTTCAGCTTAGATATCAGTAAACGTCAGATTGCATGCCATCGTGTTCAGAAGGATAGGCAAACTATCCGGTCCTGAGACTATTTTGATATATAGCGACAGCACCATGTGACGAGACTGCATCCAACTTATTCACAATTGTCGTTATAACCGCATCCACTGTAAATTCCGAAAATTCAAGTTCCTTGGAGATTTCGGTTAGATTTGAACCATTAGAGAGTTTATCCAGCACGTTAAGTTGTAATTCGCTTAGCTCAGAAAGATCTGAATTGTCCCGCTCAAACGAAACACTTTTAATATTGCTGGATCTCGTCAATGTGTCACCCTCTCCTATACTGAACCCAAAACGGAGGCCATAACCGCGGCAATTTCTTTGCGGCATAGTGCAAATCAATAATAACATTTTACACCTATTATTTGGACAGTATATTAATAGTTCAGGACAAAGTATTTTTCTCAGGAGACTCGACTTA